>NZ_JBZAYA010000009.1:0-211601 GCF_058244265.1 Arthrobacter sp. SE2
GCCCGCGGCCGCGTTGCCCTCGAAACCATCAAGCAAAACTGAAACACACCACTAGGAACTTCTCCAGGCGCTGGATCTCGCGGGTCCGGTCACGGGTGGCAATGGCCCGGGCCCTGGTCAGGTCCCGCAGTTCACGGATCGGTTCGGGCGGGACGAACGAGGCGCGAAGCAGCCCGTGCGCGCCCAGCTGAGCGAGCCAGGCCGCGTCAGAGACATCGGTTTTGCGGCCCGGGATGTTCCTTGCGGCCTTGGCGTTGACCAGCATTACCGGCAGCGTCTCTTCGAGGAGATAGGAGAAGGGTTTCCAGTAATCGCTCGTGGCTTCCATGACGACCGTGGTGACGTGCTCGCGTTCCAGGAAGTCCCGCAGGGCAAGGATCTGGCCTGTGGTTGCGCCCCACGTTGTGACCGTGGAGGTGTAGGTTCCGGCCCGCTGCCCGGGCAGCCGGAGACAGACCTTCGCGTCGCGTTTGGAAATATCCAAACCGGCAGCCCGCTCGTGCACGATATCCATGACTGTTCCTCCTCACACCTTGACCTCGTTATGTCGGCGTCTGCCGAGGGGAGGACAGGGAAAACAGAGGAATCTAACACTCGTGCTCCAAAGGCAACAATCCACGGTTCCCGTGGAAGCCCTCCGCGCCACGCTAGCCCACAGGCTTAACCACGGCACCATAGACGGACCGGCGTCCACCGCGGCAGACACCTCCATGATCCGCCCGAAACCTGATCCGCGGCCAGAGCCCGGGGCGAGGCAACCGCATACTTTCTCCCACCACGGCGCGACAGCGACGCTGGACCGCTAGCCCCTCCGTTCCTCCGGGGCCCGCGGCCCGAAGAATCGACTCCGGCGCTCCTGCGTCGCTTATTTCCTGCGCAGATTCCACGGTCCTTGCCCTGCGGGTAGACAGGCCTCCGTCGGCCACAGCTCCGCAAGCTTCGCCAGCAGCCAAAAAACAACGGGGGAGGAGCCGAGAGTAGCTGGCCGGGTCACGCCGCTCCCTCACCCAATCCTCTGCAAAGGACACCAAAACCATGAACGCAATCGCTACCGCGACCATCACCACCAAGGACACCGGCGAAGAGATCCACGGCATCACCGTGCTGGGCGATTACCACATGAACGGCGGCTACGACTGGATGGAACTCATCGAACAACACGGCTGGGCCGTGATCCCCAGCTGGGGGTGCGATGGCTGGGACCTGGGCCAGTGGCCCTACGTCATGGTCGCCGCCACACGCACCGCTGACAACATCGGCAACCTGTTCGGCATGGCCACGTACTGCGAGGGCGACGTTCGGACGACCTTCTATAGGACCAAGGCCCGGTTCTGGGATGCGATCAGCGAACAGGCGTTCTTCCACTGGAAGAACGGACAGGCCCAAGGACCGGAAGACCTGCCCACGGCGGCGGCTGAGCTGCCCAGCCGCTACCGCCAGCCGTGCACCGTCTGGAACGCCGCCTAACCACCGCCTGACAGGTGCCCCGCTCCGCACGGAGCGGGGCACACCACCGCCGCGAGAAGCGAGGAGCACCATGAACCACCACCTATGTCACGGCCATCGACACCGCAAAACTCATCCGCAAGGCCCTGAAAGCCGGATTCCCCGGACAAAAGTTCTCGGTTCAGACGGACAAGTACAGCGGCGGCGCCACCATCAATATCCTCTGGACCGACGGACCAAGCGAGCAAGCCGTGAAGGAAATCACCGCCGAATTCGAAGGCGGCAAGTCCGACGCCACCGGCGATTTCACCGTCCCGGTCACCCAGGAGAAGGACGGGCAGCGGACCCGCTACGGTGCCCGGCACATCTGGACCGAGCGCAGCGTCAGCGAGGAAACTTACAAGGCGATTGAACCCGAAGTTCTCGCCGCCCTGGACCTTGACGCGCCCGATCATGGCCAGTCCTACCAGGTTCCGCCGCTCGTGCTGGAGGCCTGCCCGGGCTGGCACCACGAGAGGGCCACCATCAGGGAATTCGCCCGTGCCATCGCCAACCACAGGGGAACCACCCAAGCCTAGTCAGAGGGTGGCCGGCTCCTTGGGCCGGTCACCTCCCTTGCTGGTTCCCGTCCGACGGAGCGGCCGGAAACCGAAACCTGGTACTCGCCCGCTCGCACCAGGTATTCGGGCGTCCGCTGCGCGGCCGGCTGTGGGGTCCAGGGCGCGCCGTCGCAGAGCTCCGGACCCCCTGGCCCTGTTTTGTCTACGACGATGCTCCTATAGGCGTCAAATTGTGTTTTGGGCTGCTTGCTCGGTCAACCATTGGCGGCAAGTTCGCCGCAAGGGTGTCGTTACGGAGGAGGCCTCGTTCCAGGAGGGAGATCTTGGAGGGCCATTGGCCAAGTCGGCGGGCTGCGGTCGTGATGGTGAGGCCGAGCGTGGTGCGCGTGTGGCGCAGATCCGTGTTGTTTTGGGCGGGCTTGCGGTCGCCGCCTCTGCTGAGCCGGTGACGGGTTGTTTTGTCGGATGATGCCGCCCTTACGGGTTCATCGCGCCAGGAATCCGCCGTCCACGACGAGTTCCGTTCCCGTGACAAAGCTTGCGTCGTCGCTGACGAGATAGGCTACAGCTGCGGCAAGCTCGGCAGGGTCCGCCCGCCGACCGAGAGGTGTCTCCGGTACCACGCCGCCGTCCGGTTCGGCGGCGTTGATGGGGGTGCTCACACCTCCCGGCACCAGTGCATTCACCCTGATCCCGTCCGGAGCGAGTTCGAGGGCGGCGGTCCGGGTGAGCCCGAGGAGCCCGGCTTTGCTCGCCGCATACGAGGCATACCCGATGGCTCCGGACGGGCCAAAGATCGAGGAGGTGTTCACTACTGAGCTGCGCGTGCCCGCTCGAAGAAGAGGGATCATCGTCTGCATGCCGAGGAACGGACCAGTGAGGTTCACGCTGAGGATGCGGTCCCAGGTCTCGAGCGATTCTTCAGCCAGCTTCGTCACACGGACGATTCCGGCGTTATTGACGAGAATGTCGAGTCGCCCGAACCTCGCATCGATCACCTCGTACGCGCGATGCCAGTCATCCGGGCTGGAGACGTCGAGATGAAGGTACGTGGCGTCGAGGCCTTTGGCCCGGAGTTCTTCGGCGGTCTTCCGCCCGTCTTCGTCGAGGACGTCGGCGAGATACACCGTCGCACCTTCGTTTGCCAGCCGGAAGGCGTGGGCGGCTCCCTGGCCGCGGGCGGCGCCGGTGATGAGAGCGACGCGATCGACGAGGCGTCGCGGGGATGGATCAGTGAGCGATGGGGCGGTGGACATGTTTCCCTTTCGATTGAAGCTGTGTTGGGTGGGTGTCATCCACCTCGGCAACGAATCCTGCTTGAGTCGGTCTCAGACGATTCCTTGGGCGAGCATTGCGTCGGCGACGCGGATGAAGCCGCCGATTGACGCACCGGCCACGTAGTTGTCGGGGTCGCCCGTGTAGCTCGCAGCGGTGGCGCGGACGTGGTCATGGATCTGCCGCATGATGCTTTCGAGGCGTTCTTCGGTCTCCTCACGGCTCCATGACGCCCTCGCGGCGTTCTGTTGCATTTCCAAAGCGGAAGTGGCTACACCGCCGGCGTTGGCAGCCTTGCCGGGGCCGAACAGGACTCCGGCATCACGGAGCAAGGCGACCGCACCGGCGGTGCAGGGCATATTGGCGCCTTCAGCAATGGCCTGGACACCGTTGCGGATGAGTTCCGCTGCGTGCCGTTCTTCGAGTTCGTTCTGAGTCGCGCAGGGCAGCGCGACGTCGCAAGGCTGATCGAAGACAGATCCGTCGGTCACGTACCGGGCCGACGGCCGTTCGGAGGCGTACTCGGACAGCCGGGCCCGCCGCACTTCCTTGACATGTTTGAGAAGGGCGACGTCAATGCCGGCCTCGTCGAGGATGTAACCGCCGGAATCGGAGCAGGCGATCACTGTTGCGCCAAGCGCCTGCGCCTTCTCGACGGCGTAGATCGCGACGTTGCCTGATCCGGACACCACCGCCTTGAGTCCTTCGAGCGACCACCCGCGGGTTGCGAGCATGTCCCGCAGGAAGTAGATGGCGCCGTAGCCCGTTGCTTCGGTCCTGGTGTGCGAACCGGCCCATCCGACGCCTTTACCCGTGATGACGCCTGCCTCGAAGCGGTTCACGATGCGCTTGTACTGGCCGAACATGTACCCGAGTTCCCGGACGCCGACGCCGATGTCCCCTGCTGGCACGTCGGTGTGTTCACCAAGGTGTCGGTGCAGCTCGGTGATGAAGGACTGGCAGAACCGCATGATCTCCGCGTCGCTGCGGCCGGCCGGGTTGAAATCGCTGCCACCCTTACCGGCGCCGATGCCCTGCCCGGTCAGTGCGTTCTTGAAGATCTGCTCGAATCCAAGAAAGCGGATAACCCCGAGATCGACGGTGGGATGGAACCGGAGTCCTCCCTTGAAGGGTCCAAGGGCACTATTGAACTCGACGCGGTACCCGCGGTTGACCTGCACGATACCGGCATCATCAACCCACGGGACACGGAACATGATCTGGCGTTCAGGTTCGACGAGTCTGTCGAGGATCCGGGCTTCAATGTATTCCGGATGCCGGGCCAGAACCGGGGCGAGGTTGGCGAGCACTTCGTCGACGGCCTGATGGAACACTGTTTCCGATGGGCTGCGGCGCCGAACAGTCTCGGCGAGGTCCGCGACGTAAGTGGATGGCGTGATTTTTACGCAGGGGTCCACGATGGTCATGTTTTCCTTGATTCCTTCTTGTTGCGTCGCTGAATGTCTATGACGGGCGCTGTTCTAAAGCGCTAACTTGCCGGCTGCTTTAGCCCGGGAGTGGGAGACGGATGCCGTGGCGCCGCCTGCCGGGGACTGGGCCGCAGAGGCGAGGTTGCGGTTGCGGGTTTCCTCTGCCCAGAAGATGCTGATCACAAAGCCCAGGAATGTCAGCCCGGCCCCGATAAGCATGGTGGGTCCGGTGCCGAGTCCGATGAGTGAGACCGGGACGAGGTAAGTGCCAACCGCGGCGCCGATGCGGCTGACCGCGGTGGCCAGGCCCACGGCACTGGCACGCAGCTGGGTGGGGAAAAGCTCGTTCGGGTAGATGAAGACCAGGATGTTTCCGGCACCGTTGATCAGTGCGAAGAGGAAGAAGAACGTCATCACAAACCAGCCCGGTGCGTCCGGCCAGATGCCCAGTGGAAGGAGTGCGAGGGCTCCGAAAAGGAAGCTTCCGAGGATTAGCGGACGCCTGCCGCGGCTCTCGACCCATTTCATGCCGGGGAAGGATCCGAGGAGGAATCCCAGGTTGAGGATGATCTGTCCGAGAGTCGCCCCCGCGGTATCGTTGCCAAAGCCCAAGTGCGAAAGGATGATCGGACCGTAGGTGAACAGGGCGAACTGCGGGATGGCGAAGCACATCCAAGTCAGGCCGCAGAAAAGAATACGGCGCAGGTTCATGCCGCGAAGCAGTTCAGTGAAACGCGTCCGACGCTGCGGCTCTTCCTGAGCCACCATGTCCGTGATCTCTTCAGTGGTGACTTCGCGGCCCAGTACCGATGAAATATCTCGGCGCGCCTCCTCGGTGCGTCCCCGGGTGATGAGCCACCTTGGGGATTCGTGCGCTCCCATGCGGAGCAGCATCACGATGACGCCGAACACGGCGCCGCTGGCAAGCATCCACCGCCACGAACCGTTGCCGAAGGCGCTCGTAAAGGCGAAGCCGACAAGGTAGGCCACGACGGCGCCTAGGAGCCAGACCACCGACAGCAGCCCGATCATTGACCCCCGGTGCTTTTTGGGCATCCACTCGGTAAGAAGCGACGTGGCGATGGGATAGTCAGCGCCGACTGCAAGACCCACGATGAAGCGCAAGGCGATCAGCTGCCAGCCGGCATCGATCCAGAGGCATACCACTGATCCGATGATCATCACCAACAGGTCCGCGGTGTACATCACCCGCCGGCCGATCCGGTCGGTGACCGGGCCGAAAACCAGGCTGCCGACGAAAAGTCCGATGAGGGAGACTGCACCTGCGATGCCGAGCGTCGCCGCGTTCAGGTGGAGGTCGGCGTTGGCTCCGGTGAGCGCTACCCCGATGATGCTGAGGAGAAAGCCGTCCAGGAACGGCCCGCCCGAGCAGGCTGCAATCAACCGTTTGTGATACTTCGTGAGCGGGCTGTCGTCGATGAGGTGGGTACTGCTCATTGGGGGTCCTTGGGGTTTCGGGTCACGGGGTTTGCAGCGCTCCGTCGGGCCGGACAGGATGCTTCACTGCGCGAGCTTCGCCGGGTCCGCGGCGGCAGTGGCCGCGAACGCGTCGAGCAGCCGCCCGGTGTCGGCGATCTGGTCATTCCAGATGTCGCGGGGAATGTCGATCCGGTCATCGGCTCCCTGGAGCCGCCCCAGGTAGGCGGCGATGCCGGCGTCCCCGTCCCCGGCGTCTTCGTGCATCGCAATCATCCGCGCGACGATTTTGGCCTGGACGCCGTAGACCGGGATCTGCGGGCCGCGGGGGGCGGTCATACCGATGTAGTAAATCTTCTCGAGTCCTTGCGGGATTATGCCCGCTCCATAGCGCAGAGGATTGCCCTTGCGCCGTGGGACAAGTGCGTCGTCGAGGAACGGCAAGCTGGAGTGGAAGCCTGTGGCCCACAGGATCGTGTCGTAGTCCTTGGACGAACCGTCGGAGAAATGCACGGTGTGCCCATCGAAGCGCTCAATGCCCTGGCCGATCACCCCGACGCGGCCGTGGTGGATCCAGTACAGCAGCAGGTCGTTCACCACGGCAGGACCGTCGGCGAGGGCGCGGTGCTCGGGCACGGGGAGTCCGGGGTAGTCGGTGTTCTGGCCGATCGAGACGCGGGCGAGTAGCCGCGCAATGAGGTCCTGCTCGGAGGGCGAGAACTCGGCCATGAAGTCCAGTTCGGCGCGCGGCCGGCCGAAGTACATTTTCGGCTGGAAGTACGCCCCGTGCCGGATGAGGACGTCGGCTTCGAGCCGGTGTTGTGCGACGTCGACGGCGAGGTCGCAGCCCGAGTTGCCCGCGCCGACAACTAGCACCCGCGTCCCTTGGATGTCCCCAACGTTCTTGTAGGCGCTCGAGTGGATCTGCTTTCCGGCGAAGGTGCCGGACACGGAGGGAATCTTGGGATTCCACAGATGGCCGGGGGCAATTAGCACCCCATCGTAGATCCCCGCGCCCTTGGATGTGGTCACGTTCCATCCTGCTGAGCCCAGCGGTCCGTCGGTTTCAACCGGGGTGACGGACAGGACTTCGGTGTTGAACATGATGCGCTGGTCATGCCCTCGCGCCTTCGCGAAGGAAGCAACATAGTCGCGGATCTGGTCGCGCCGCGGGAAGTGCGGGTAGTCCCGGGGCATCGGGAAGTCCTCGAAGATGGTCTGGTTGCGTGAAGTGATCAGGTGCAGGGCGTCGTAGTCGGTGTTCCAGTGTCCGCCGACGCGGTCGCTCTTCTCGTAGCAGTCCACGTCGAAGCCGCGCTGGGTCAGGACGTCGAGGGCGGACAGGCCGGCTGCGCCGGCGCCGATCACGCAGTAGGTGCTCATGGTGTTTGTGTTCCTTCCGGATGAATGGAGTGCGCGGGATGGTCAGCGGAGGACGTCGCCGCCGGAGAGGACGATGGTCTCCCCTGTCATGAAGGACGCGTCAGGGCTTGCCAGGATCGCCACCCACCGGGCGATCTCCTCGGGCTCCGCCACTCGGCCCAGCGGGATGCCCGCAGACGTGGCTTCCATGCGCCCGGTTGCCGCATTGCCGGGCGTGTTGACCCATCCTGGGGCGATCGCATTGACGCGGATCCCCCGGGGCGCCAGTTCAAGGGCCAGTTCCTTGGTCAGCATGACGACCGCTGCCTTGGAAGCGCCGTAGAGAAGCTGGCCGGGAGAGACCGCGAACGCGTCGACGGAGGCGAAGTTGACCACAGCTCCCCCATTGGGCATGTGAGCCACGGCCTCCGCGGTCGTGTTCAGGATGCCCAGCACGTTGACATCGAAAATCCTGCGGTAGAGGTTCTCGGTGAAATCGGCCAAGGTGCTGGGCGGGTAGATTCCGGCAACGTTGGCCAGGAGACCGACTTCCTTCGAGGTGCTGGCGACATATTCTGCTATGGCGTCCCGGACCTGGTCACGATTGGTGACGTCTACCTCGACCGTTCGGATCGTTTCTCCTGCGACCTCGAACTCGGTTGCCACCCGGTCGAGGGCCAGGACGTCCCAGCCTTCCTTGACCAGGGCCTCCGAGGCCGACCGTCCCATGCCGCTCGCGGCACCCGTGACGATCGCGATTCCCAGGTTCGAAGCAAGCATCATAGAAAATTCCTTAGTCTGGACTGGCTCGTTGTGCAGCAGATCACTTGAAAACTGCTGATAATCCAGTATCAGACGGGCCAAAAGGCCCGTCCACGGCCAGATGGGAGGGCCAGCCAAAGGTTTTTCCTAGGGGCGCGTGGTGCGATTCAGTCGGAGGCGCGGCCGGGGGGCCGGGTCCGAGCCATCTGAAGCCGGGCGAGGATTCGCCGGGCCAATCGCATGAATTCGGCCGTGGCCGGCGAGACCGCGCCCGCCCGGCGTGTGATGAACGCGTAATGCTCGGTAACGGGGGGCTCCAACGGAGCCCAGAAGAGTCCGTGCTCGGCGATCAGCGAGCGTCCCACGTGGAAGGATACGAGGGAGTCTCCGACGCCCTTCGCCGCGAGCTCGAGTGCGTGGGTCTGGAATTCCACCTCGACGATGGGGTCGAGTGTCACGCCGGCCGATTGGGCACGTTCCAAGAGCGAGACGCGCAGCGGATCGTCATGGGACCAGCGCGATTCGGAGAGGATCAGTGGGCGCTGCGCGAGCGTGGTTATCTCGACCGGCTCGCGGGTGTGCTCCTCCCGTCGCGAGACGTAGACCACCTGGTCAACGAACACGGACTGCGTCACCACGAGTTCGCGGCTGTCGATCGGGAGCTGGACCAATCCTGCCTCGAGATCGCCCTCGCGCACTGCATCGGCGACCTCCGACGAGTTCAAGCCTGTCACCCGGATGCGGACTCCGGGGTGCTGGGCACGAAACTCTTGGATCAGCTCGGTCAGCAGGTACAGGTGGGCGCTGCTGAAGGTGCCGAAGGACACCGTCCCCTCCTCGAGGGAACGGACTCGCCGGCTCGTCTCAGCCATCGAGACGACGTCGGCGATCGCCCTTTCAGCAAGGGGCAGAAGGTCCTGACCTGCGTCGGTGAGGATCAGTTTCCGTGCGGTGCGTGTGAACAGGGCAACCTCAAGCGTCCGTTCGAGCGCCGCGATCTGCTCGGACAAGCTCGGCTGGGCGATGTGGTGCGCCTCGGCCGCGGCGGCGAACGTCCGCAGGCGGGCCGCGGTGACGAAGTACTCAAGCTGCCTGATCGTTGGGAGAGGCACGCAGGCCCCCTATCTATAGGAACATCCTTTGTCTCCCACAAGATACTCCACATTGCTCCTAACTATCACGGTTGATGTACTTAGTGACCAACGCAGGGAAACGCTTCGTGAGAAGAGAACGAACAATCCCTCCGTCACAATCGCCGCCGCACCGGCGACGCCCCCGCTTCGCCACAGAATCTGTCCAGCCTGAAGACCTCTCCGCCATCCGGGTTCTGAATCTCCCAGCCGACCGCCCGGCGCCCACGTGGTCCGAGCGCGCCTTTTCCGGAAGCACCCGCCCCAAGCAAAGGAAGCTACCCCGCCATGATCCCCACCCCGACGCCCCGCACCTTCCGCACCATTGCCTTCCTCGGCGTCATCGCCGCCGCCGTCGCCCTTTCGGGCTGCGAGGCCCCCACATCAGCCGCGCCCGCCGTCTCATCCAACTGCACCCCGAAGGACAAGGGACTGACGACGTACACCCCCGGCACGCTAACCGTCGGCGTCCCCGAAAACCCGCCTTACACCAAGACCGAGGGGACCAGCGCCTCGGGCCTGGAAATCGACGTCGTGACAAAGCTTGCCGCAGCAGAATGCCTCAACGTCGCCTACGTTCCTATCACCTACGCAAACGGCATCCCGATGATCAGCGAGCAAAAGCGGACCGACATCAGCACCGGCGGGTGGTACGTCACTGCGGCCCGCGCCAAGCAGGTCGGCTACACGACGCCGACCTTTTACGACACCATGGGCATCGTCTCCAAGAAGGACGCCTCAACCGTTTCGGACCTCCAATCGCTCGGGGCCGTCGGCACCGGCACCGGATTCTCTTGGAACGAGGACATGACCAAGGTCCTGGGCGGGAACCTCAAGCAATACCCGGGCACCGTCGAAATGAAGCAAGACCTGATGAACGGGCGCCTGCAGGCCTCGCTCGACGGGTACGCCGTCGCCGTCGCCGCCTATAAGGGGACCGACTTCAAAGTGGAGCCTGCCAAGAAGGATGACCGGGTAGCGATCACTACATCGCAACCGACCATCGCCTTCCCCGTTGCAAAGGAGAACACCACGCTCTCCAACGCCTTCAGTGCGCTGATCGACTCTTACCGAACGGACGGGACCCTGACCGCCCTCCTGGCGAAATACGACCTTCCGGCCGACCTCCTTGTGCCGGCAGACAAGGCCGCAGCCTCCATTCGTTGACCCCCTCAGCGGGGCGCCGACCGCTCGGCGCCCCGCTTATACCCAAGGAGTTCCGCCGTGTCCCAGCAGCTGATTACGGAATCGCAACAAGTCACATCCGCAGGCGTGACGATCACGAACCTCTCCAAGAGCTATGGCGACAACCAGGTTCTCGACAACATCTCCATTAACGTCAAGCCAGGCAGCGTCACAGCACTGATCGGTCCCTCAGGATCTGGAAAGAGCACCCTGCTGCGCTGCATCAATCTGCTCGAAACCCCCGACGAGGGCACGATTACTGTTGGGACGACCACCGTTGAGGCGGGCACAAGGGTCAGCGACCGCGCCCTCCTTGACCTCCGCCGTCAAGTCGGCATGGTTTTCCAGTCCTTCAACCTGTTCCCCCACATGAGCGTTCTTCGCAACGTTGCCTTTCCGCAGGAGAAAATCCTCGGACGCAGCCGAGAGGAAGCCGAAGAACGCGCCCTCACCCTCCTGGACCGAGTAGGGCTCCGGGAAAAAGCACATCAGCACCCTGACCGATGCTCAGGCGGCCAGCAACAGCGCATCGCCATCGTGCGGGCGCTCGCGTTGAACCCCCGGGCGATGCTCTTCGACGAACCGACCAGCGCCCTCGACCCGGAGGTGGGCCTCGAAGTCCTGGCCGTCATGCGGGAACTCGCCGCAGGCGGTATGACCATGATCGTGGTCACACACGAGATGCAGTTCGCGCGCGATGTCTCTGACCACCTCGTCGTCATGGCGGATGGGCACATCATCGAAGAAGGCCGTCCCTCTGAGATCATGGCCAACCCCGTCCAGGAGCGTACCCGCCGCTTCCTCAGCGCCGTCCTGGAGCGCTGACGTGGACGCAATCGCCCTTGTCCTCCTAGGACTACCCATGACACTGCTCGTAACGGTTTCATCCTTTGGGATCGGCGCGATCGCCGGCATTCCGCTCATGCTCGGGCTGCGTTCGAATTACCCCCCAATCCGGGCCGTGTTCCGCGTTATCGTGGACTTCATACGCGGGGTGCCCACCATCGTGTGGCTGTTTCTGCTCTACTTCGGCGTGACCTTCGGCCACCTGCGGCTCAGCTCGCTCTCGGCCGCCATCGCCGGACTGGGGATCATCTCGAGCGCCTACATGGCTGAGATCTACCGCGGCGGCTTCGCAACGCTCGCCCGCGGCCAGATTGAAGCATCCCATGCGCTGGGCCTCGGCCGAACCACCACATTCATCCGTGTGCTCGCTCCCCAGGCGCTGCGCACCTCGCTGCCTTCGATCACCACCTTCCTGCTGGCCCTCTTGAAGGATTCGTCAATCGCGTCGACGATCGGCGTGACCGAAATGGTGTTCTCGGCCACCACCTTCTCGCGCCAGAACCCCGGTACCGCGGGCCTCACGCCGTTCTTCATCGCTGCAGGCGTGTACGTCGTCGTGAGCGTCCCGCTCGCGGTCGTCGCGCGGCGGCTCGACTCCCGACTCCGGAGGAACCACTGATGGACCTCGTTCAATACCTTCCGCAGCTGGGCCAAGGACTGCTCGTGAGCCTTCAGCTCACCGTGATTTCGGTGGTCTTCGGCTACGCTGTCGGCCTGCTCCTCGCTCTTGGTGTCTCATCCCGGCTGCCGTGGCTGAAATGGCCCACGCTCGTCATCGTTGAGGTCGGGCGAGGCATCCCTTCGCTCGTCGTCCTCTACGTCGTCTACTACGGTCTGCCATCCGTCGGCCTGCTCTTCGACAACTTCGCTGCCGCTGCCATCGGCCTCACGTTTACCGTGGCGGCATACTCATCGGAGATGCTCCGCGCGGGCATCCAATCGGTACACCGCGGGCAAAAGGAAGCTGCGATGGCCCTCGGACTCCCGCAACCATCGACCTTCACCCGCATCATCCTCCCCCAGGGTCTTCGCTCATCGATACCGGCCCTCATGGGCCTGGCCATCCAGTCATTCCAAGGCACGTCGCTGGCCTACTCCATCTCAGTGAGCGAGTTGATGAGCAACGCCTACCAGAGCAGTTCCATCACCTTCCAGTACCTACAGATCTACGCGATCACGGGACTGGTCTTCGCTGTCATCGCCGTGCCGTCGACCTGGACCTCTGTCTGGGTGGAACATCGGCTTGCGAAGGGGTTCGCCTGATGAAGACTATAACTTGGCTCGAATCCACGCACGGGGACCCCGAACTCCACGAGCTGTGGGAATTCCTCGCACAGCAAGTAGAAGTCCTCGCCGCAGGCCGGGCGAAGACGCAGCTGCGCCACGTCTCGGTCGCCGCAGGCGGCATCCGCACGCCTGCGAACCGGCTCATGAGCGACGCGGCCATTCTCGCCAGCAGCCTCAACACGCAGATGGAATCCGACGCCGTAGTCATCGGTTGCTGGGGCGCTCCCACAGAAGCGGTTCGATCCGCGCTCAGCGTCCCGGTCACCAGTCTGCCCGATGCCAGCATCCGGGCAGTCGGAAGCCTCGCCAGACGAGCGGTGGTCGTGACGGTTGCACCATCGCTCGCACCAATCTTCACCGACGACCTCGTCCGTTTGGGCGCAAGCGGATTCCTGCGTGACCGCCCGGTCCGCGCCTATGACCCCGAATCGACCCACGAAGATGTGCTGCGAGCCATCAACGATCCAACCGATCTCATTCATCGCTTCGACAAAGCGGCGGAAGGGGCGGTTCGTGACGGGGCCGACGCGATCGTTGTCGGCTGCGGCTACCTCGCTTCGATCTTCTCCGCCCATGGCTACGAGAGCGTCCTCAACCACCCGGATGTCCCGGTCGTGGACTGCAACCGTCTTGCCTTCGAGCACGCGCTGCAACTGCTGGCCCTGGACACGGCAGGGATACGACCTACCCAGCGGGGATACGTCCGCCCCGTCGGAGCCCGGGAGGACTTGCTCGCCGAGGCGGCAGGGCGGCTCGCCGACTCCGGCACCCCAAAGACCAAGCGCCGCTCATCCCGGCCCGGACCTGCTGCCGTCCCTGGATAGCGAAAGGGGAACAAAAGTGAGACGTCAAAACACCGTCCAAGCCAGCGGCACAGGCCGCCCCCACCTGCCGCAGACCGGGGAACACTGCCCCACGACCGGCTGGTGGCTCGTACCGGGTTCTGGCCGGCCGCGTTTCATCGCTGAAGGGGACTTGATGCCACCCTTCGATGGTCGTCCCGTGACATGGGCGAAGCAACACACTTCCGCCTCACCGTCGCGAAAGGTGACTCCGATACCCGCTGCAACACTCGTTGACGAGCCAGCCTTGAGCATAGGTCCCCCGGAGGGGAGTTCCCCGGCTCCCACCGCCGGAGGATGCGACCAGGACTACCCATTCTGCTTGCTCCCCGAAACCGACTGAATGCCCGTCCCCATGATCCTAGAGCTCCGTCACTCCCTGGCCTTGTCTTGTCTATGATGATGCACCTGTAGGCGTCAAAATTGTGTTTTGGGCTGCTTGCTCGGTCAACCATTGGCGGTAGTTCGTGGCCAGGGTGTCGTTACGGAAGAGGCCCCGTTCCAGGAGGGAAATCTTGGAGGGCCATTGGCCAAGTTCGCGGGCTGCGGTCGTGATGGTCAATCCGAGTGCGGTACGCATCTGGCGCAAATCGGTGTTGTCTGGAGCTGCTTGGGGGTTGGTGATCTGGCGGCAGATTTCCCGTGCTGCGTAGCGTTTGAGGCAGCGCATGATTTCCCGTTTGCTCTTGCCCTCCGCGGTGCGTTTGGCCACGTAGTCCTTGGTCCGCTGGCACGAGGCCATGCGGACCAGGACGACCTGATACAAGGCATGGTTGGCGTTGCGGTCGCCGCCTCTGCTGAGCCGGTGACGGGTGGTTTTGCCCGAGGACGCCGGTATGGGTGCGACCCCGACGAGGGCAGCGAACTGGGCCTCATTTCCAAGGCGGTCCGGGTTGTCTCCGACCGTGACCAGGAGCTGGCTGGCTACTTCCGTTCCGACACCGGGCAGGTCACAGAGCAGCGGCGCGTAGGTATCGAGTATTTCCCGGAGCGCGGCGTCGGCGGTGGCGATTTCTGCCGCGAGTGACTGGCATCGGGTGGCGAGGGCTTTCAGCGTCAGCAGGCACACGTGCTCGGGGTGTCTGGAGAACTTCAGTACCCGGCAGAACACCGCCACGGGAACCCTGATCGGGGCGTCCCTGGCAGCCAGCTCGCGGACCAGCGGGTACATCATTTTTTTGGGTTGATGTCCCGGGACAAATAAGCCACGGCACGGCGCATGACTTCGGCTTCCTGCTCCAGGAGCCGGATGCGCTTATTGGCCTCCCGCAGCTTCGCAGCATCATCGGACACCGCACCGGACGCGACGCCGTCCTCCCTGTCGGCGATCTTCATCCAACGGTGAAAGGCAGCCGGTGAAATACCGAAGTCCCTGGCGATCTGAGTGATGGGCGCTTCGCCCTTGCGGACGACCGCCACGACATCGCGGCGGAACTCTTCGGGAAAGGCTCTGGGCATGATGAACATCCTTCCACCCGCAAGGATCAAATCCTCACAGGCAAAGTGTCAAGCAAACCTTCAGCAGTCCCTCGCGCCGACTTTCATCGATGGGACGATCATGGGAGCCAGGTTCGAAGAAGAACGTTGCAGTTCACACGGCTCAAATGCCGAAGTTCGGGTTGCGCCCTTCTAGGCACGATCAGGAGTTGCGTGCCTCCCAGATCTTTTCCGCAGCCCGCAGGGCCAGGGCCTGGATAGTGTGGGTTGGGTTTACTGCGCCGCCGGTGGCGAAGCTGGATCCGTCCACGATGTAAAGGTTCGGCACGTCGTGGGCACGATTGTCCGCGTTCACTACCGAATTGGCAGGGTCTGAGCCCATTCGTGCGGTACCCAGGAGATGCCATCCGAGGATGGAGTCAAATCCGGTCGTGCGCACAGAGTCTGCTCCGGCGGCGTAAGCGAGTTCCGTGGCGCGGCGAACACCGTGAGCTCCGAGTCGCTTCGAGTTTTCCGAGAGTGTGTAGTAAGTCTTGACGCCGGGCAGGCCGAAGGCGTCAACGTTTTCAGTGTCGAGCTCTACACGGTTGTGTTCTTCAGGGGCGTCGTCGCCGCAGACCCAAATGGTTGCCTCGTGGTTGAGGTGGTGTTCGAGGGTGCTGTGATGGTCGATACCCCAAGGAGCGGTGGCCAGGGCGGTGTTCAAGGGTGAATATCCGCGCATGGCCGCCATTGTGAATCCGCGCTTGTGGTCGTTGGCGGGGTCAGTCTCGTAGAAATGGCGTGATGCTACTGTCGCGCCCCACGCTCCCTGGTCGGCGTCTGTGGGTTCCTCAAAGCGGGCGATGACCATGGTTTGCACGTGCGGCATGAAGTTCTTGCCGACTTGCCCGCTGCTGTTGGCCAGTCCGTCGGGAAACTTGCTTGACTTGGACATGAGCAGGAGCCGTGGCGTGCCGACGCCGTTTCCGCATATGACGACCGTGGTCGCGCGGGCTTCGTGGACTTGTCCGTCTTCGTCGTAGTACCGAGCTCCCGTGGCGCGGCCGGTGGCATCGACGACGATCTCGCGGACGCGGGATTTTTGTTTGAGCCGTGCACCATATGAGAGGGCTTCCGGCCAGTAGGTGTTCGATGGCAGTGCCAGTGCGCCACTTGGGCATCCGAAGGCGCAGAATCCGCGGTTGGCGCACGCGGGCCGGCCTTTGTAGTCCCGGGACAGGATGGCCTGCGACTGGGCCCAGTAATACCACCCCAGCCTGTCGAAGCCCTCGATCCATCGGTCACCCATCTGGCCAATGGGGACGGGCGGAAGCGCCACTCCGTGCCGTCCGGGCGAGACGGGGTCCCCGCCGACGCCGGACACCCCCATCATTTTTTCGTTCAATTCGTAATAGGGAACCAGGTTTTCGTAGCGGATCGGCCAGTCGACCCCAAAGCCGTCCTGGGTTTTCGCGACGAAATCCGAGGGCTGGAACCGCCAGAAGTGCCCGCCGTAACCGATGGCGCTTCCGCCGACGGATGAGTACATATAGACGTCGACAGGGTTGTCGCCGAGGTTTGTGACCGGGTAGTCGGCCGGACCGCGCCGTTTCCCGGGACTGGGGTTCCAGTAGTGGCGGCCCCGCACTTCCCAGTCGGCATGATTTTTCGGGATGTCTTCGTCGTTGACCCAGTCGCCCTGCTCCAGGCAGAGCACCTTCAGGCCACGTTTTGCCAGGCTCCACGTGAGAGCTGCACCAGCTGCACCGGCGCCGATAACAAGAACGTCGGCGGCGTCGACTGTTGAATTGCTCAAGATACCCTCCGGTAGTGGTCCGGACGTTGGGCGACAAGTGCCAGCCGCGTTGTGTCGAATGGTTTGAGGGGGACGCCCTGCACCGTGTTTTTGATGTTGAACCCGGTGCGCTTCTTCACGACATCCTGTACGGCAGGTGCCCGATAGTACGCCTCATAGGTGAGTTCAAGGATGACCGAGAACGCGTCTATGGCATCCTGCGTTTCGAGTTTCTGCATGACCGATCTGCGCTGTTCGGCATCGAGTGCGCTGAAGAGGCTCCCGTATTCACGGGCTGCGAGCAGTTCGGCAGTATCGATGCCGGCGAGGAGGCTAAGGCGGAGTTCGGGTGCTTTGCGGATGGTGGCGTCTATGTACGCGACCGCATTGACTTCCCGTGCGGCAGGCCAATCCTCGTTTCCGGGGATGATCCCGTCAACCCAGGCGTTGAGCGTGTCACAACGGCTCTGGTCAAGGACGGTAATGGTCTTGGTGTCATCGAAAGTGACGTAGGTGCGTCCCATCACGGGGGCATAGAGATTTCTGGACGGGCTTGCAGCCCTGTCATCGAAGGCCATGAGTTGTTACCTCCTACGGCGGCGGGTGTATGCATCGAGGGCGACGGCGCCGATGATGATTGCTCCCTTGATGATCAACTGGCTGTTTGTGTCCAGGCCGATGGAATCGGAGACATTTGTGATGCAGGCGATGATGAGGATGCCGATGCCGGTTCGCCACATCGATCCTTCGCCACCGAATAGCGATGTTCCGCCGATGACCACGACTGCGATTGCGTCAAGGGCGATGCTAGAGCCCAGGTCGGCCTGGCCTACTCCCACACGTGACGCAATGATGAGGCCTCCGATCGAGGAGCAAAGACCGACGACGACGTAGGTGATGGTTTTGAGCATTTCGACGCGGATTCCAGCCAGGCGCGCGGCTTCGGCATTCCCGCCGATGGCGTACAGGGACTTGCCGTAGACGGTGCGGGACAGCACGAATGCACCGACGATGAATATGGCAAGAAACAGCCACGTAGCGTTGTAAATGCCGAAGGTAGTTGCCAGACCCAGGTCCTGGAACCCCTCCGTTGAGACGACAATCGGCGTCGAATGCGAGTAGATGTAGGCGCCTCCGCCGAATACCGACGCCGTGCCAAGGGTTGCCACGAATGCGTTGATGCGGAGCTTTGTGACGAGCAGTCCGTTCACCAGGCCCATCACTACACCCAAGACGAGGGCCAGGGGAATGGCGGCCTGAAGGGGCATCCTGTTCGCCATGTCTGCGTATACGACAGCTGTCGCGGCGTAAATCGCCCCAACCGACAGGTCAAACCCTCCTGCGATCATCACCATGGTCATGCCGACTGCCACAATGCCGAGAGGGGCGTTCTGGGACAGGATTTGGCTCAGATTGCCCGCGTTGAGGAAGCCCGGGTACACAATTTGGGCTCCGATGACGACAATGAGCAGGACCCAGACCATGCCGAAGTGCAGGAATACCGTGCTCGCGATGTGCTTTAACGAAGGGTTGCCCAACGCGGGAATCGTGCCGGCCGTTCCCTTGGCATGGCCTAAGTTGGCCATCTTGGTATCAGACACCTGAGTTCTCCTTATCGTGGGTCTCGCCGAATGCGGCGCTAAGAATTTCGTGCACGTGCACGGGGTGGTCCGTTCGGCTAAGTTCAGCGACGCCTCGCCCGTCTTTAAGTACGAGCACCCGGTCTGCGACCGCGCTGACTTCTTCCAGTTCTGATGAGGCGATGATGACACCGACTCCGTCATCAGCAAAGCGCCTCAGTGCGCGAAGTATTTCCGCTTTGGCGCCGACGTCGACGCCTCGCGTTGGTTCGTCGGCCAGTAGCAGCTTGGGCATCTGGTATCGCCACCTGGCAAGGAGGAGCTTCTGTTGGTTTCCCCCTGAGAGGTTTCCCGCCTTGGTCTGGAGGCGTTTCGGGTCGAATCCGAATTCCTCGACCATTTGAGCCGTGAGGTTCCGCATCTTTCTGGTGGATAGGACGCCAGCGTTCGCGGACTTGCCGAGCGCGGCCATGGCGATGTTCTCCATGGCGGTCATGCCGAGCACCAATCCCTGGCCCTTACGGTCCTCCGGGATAAGCGCGATTTTGGCGTTGAGCGCGCTTCTGGCCGTCCGGGGCCACGCCACGGCGTCACCGTCGACGCGCATTGTTCCTTGTGAGCGGGGTTCCAGGCCGGCGAGGCAGCGCATAAGTGTCGTACGTCCGCTGCCGACCAGACCACCGAGTCCGACTATTTCGCCGGGCTGAACTGATATGTCGATGTCGTAGAGCAATCCGGGCAGGTTGATGCCCGTGGCCACCAGCGGCGGTGCCGGGCTCCTGTCAGGAAGCTGCTGGCGTAGCGGGACCGGCCGATCAGCGATCGCCATATGTTCCGCCGGCGGGGGTTCGGGGTCGAGCAGTTCGTCGTGGAGCGGGCCTGTGTTTTCGCCGAGCATCTCGGTGACTAGGAGATCCCGCGTCCACTCGGCGACCGGGCCAATGCGTGACACGCGGCCGTCTCGAAGAACGGTGATATGGTCTGCGACTCCGAGAACTTCTTCGAGGTTGTGTGAAACGAAGATCATGGTGACGCCTTGGGTGCGCAGATCCCTGACGAGACGGATCAGCGCATCGCGTTCGGAGGTTGAAAGAGCCGCGGTGGGCTCGTCAAGGAGGATGATGCTCGCGTCGGCGACGAGGGCGCGCATGATTTCGAGGATCTGCTGGTCAGCGATGGAGAGCGTGCCGGCGAGCGTGCGGGGCGGGATTTTGACTCCTACTCTTTCGCACAGCTTCAGATAGCCTTTGCGGACATCCCTGCCCCTGGCCACACCGGCAACGGATGGCGTCATGCCCAGATAGACGTTGTCCTCGGCGGACAGACCGGGAACGATGGTCAATTCCTGGTAGATGGCTACCAGGCCTGCGGCGCGGGACGCGCGGGGAACGCCGGGCGTTGGTTGGACGCCATTGATCAGCACTGTTCCCTCGGTCGCGGCCACCCGACCGGTCAGGATCCCGATCATGGTCGATTTTCCGGCCCCGTTCTGTCCGACAAGCGCCTCGACCGTTCCGGAGGGTATGGACAGATCGATTCCCTTCAGCGCCTGGACTCCGCCATAGGTTTTGACGATTCCGGTGCAAGCTATGGCGATGCGTGGATCAGCACCGGGGGAGGGGAAAGTGTCGGCGCTCATCAGCTGGCCGCCTTCGTCGTTGGTTGGGGTGACGCCGCTGGGGACTCGCCGGGGGCCAGGGCCACAGGTGTGGGCCGGTAGATGGGTCCCCGGGAGAGTACGGCGCTGGTCAGTTCGGCGAGATCATCGTCGAACTCAATGGGGATCTCCGATCGCGTTGAGTACCCGACGCGTTCCTGGACAGTGGGGTTGAGGTAGTAAGCGGCCGTCACAGCTTCGGCCAGGGCGCCGAAGTGCGCGGTACGTTTGTCATCCAGCTCGTAAAACGTGCCCGGAATGTCTGTGCCGAGTTCGATCAGGGCGGCGCGAACCCGGTTGATGAGGTCCGGTCGCACGCTAAAAACTTTGTCTATTCCTGCTCCGGGAACGTCCGCTTCGCTGGCCGAGGGCATCTTCGAGCCGCGGGGGATCAGAAGGTCCGCGATGCTTGCGAGGCATGCGCGTTCTGCGGAATCGAGGGTAACGGGGATCATGCTGTCACCTGCTGTCGTCGTGATGCGATCGCGTGTTCGGTCGCCCGTAGGGAGAATGCCGCGATCGTGGGGGTGGGGTTCATGCCCGAGGAAGTGGGCCAGGTACTCCCGTCGACGATGATCAGGTTGGGCACGTCATGGGCGCGGCCCCATTGATCGACGACGGACTGCGCGGGATCGGTGCCCATCGTGGCGGTCCCGAGGATGTGCCAGCCGGTCTCCCGTATCATCGGGGCGACGATCGTCTCTTTGGCACCGGCTTCAGTGAGCGATTCGATGGCCCGGTCGACGTTGAAGGCCAGGAGGTCCTTCGTGTTTTGTGAGGTCTTGTAAATCAACTTGGCTCCTGGCATTCCACGATGGTCGATGCTGGCTCGATCGAGCAGGACTTCGTTGTGTTCTTCTGGAAGATCCTCGGCGACGATGCCCCAGGCGACAGAGTGGCCGAGTCTGGAGGCGACGGTCTTGTGGAAGTTTTCTCCCCAGATCGGCTTGCCGCCCCAGGGGAATGCGGCTGTCATCGCCTGAGGTCCGCCGGTCGGGGTGACATTCCATTTCGCCCCTCGGAGGAACCCCCGGCTCGGATCTGTTTCGTAGAACTGAAGGGAATATGCGGGCTGTCCCCAGACGCTTTTCCAGGCCTCCAGATCTTCGTCGAAGACTCCGACAACCGCCGCGAAGGGGTGCATCATCAGGCGCTTGCCCACCAGGCCCGATGAGTTAGCCAGCCCGTTCTGAAACTTCCGGCTTTCTGACATCTGTAGCAGACGGGGGGTGCCAATCCCATTCGCTGCGATGACGACAAGATCGGCCTCCTGTCGTCGGTCCATGCCGTTCTTGTCACGGAAGACCACTCCCGTGGCGATCCCTGCGGAATTTACCTCTATTTCCCGCACGGTTGCACCAAGGATGAGACGGGCACCAAGGCGGATCGCGTCAGGCCAGTGGGTGACGTCAGGGGAACCTTTCGCCTTGTTGACGCATCCCCACATGCATGCACCCCGCTGGACGCACGCTCCTTGATTACCGTACTTCTCGGTGGCGATGGCGTTGCTTCCCGGCCACCAGTGCCACCCCAGCCGGTTGTGGGCCTTAGCGATCATGCGGCCGGCCCGGCCCAGGGGGGCCGGCCGCATCGGATAGCCAGTGATGTCGGGAAAGGCAGGATCGCCGGGGAAACCCGACACGCCGAAATCGCGCTCGATCCGGTCGTAGAAAGGGCTGAGATCCTCATAGCTGAGCGGCCAATCCTCAGCAACGCCGTCGAGCGTCCTCACTCGGAAATCCGAGGGCATCAGGCGCATCCAGATGCCGGCGTACATCACAGCGCTGCCACCCACGCCGTTCCAGATCAGCGGTTCGACATCAGAGTCCGTTGTGTCGATGGTGTAGTCCGCGGGCGATTGCCGCACTTCCGGAGACGGCGACCATTGCTTGCCCGCACTTAACTCCAGGTATTCATCAGTGACGTGCGAGGTCCCGTAGTCCGGCCAGGCGCCCTGTTCGAGACAAACCACGCTGAATCCTTCTTCGGCAAATCTCTTCGCCGCTACGGCGCCGGCGGGGCCTGCTCCGACAACGACCACGTCTACCTTGCCTCCAGCGACTTCGCCAGATTCTCGCATTCTTAACACCCTTGCTGTCCGTGTGAATATTTCGACTCGGGAATCGTGTGACCTGATGCTGCTTGTGTCTGAGCTGGCGCATCCACCACCGGGCGCAGTGCCCTAGTACTCGGCGTTGAACTTAAGGCCATCTGCCTTGTTCAGGATCTGAACACCGGACTGCAGCGCATCACCGGTCAGCGTCGCGCCGTCGTTCGGGAGATAAGTCGGTACTTTCTTGCCGGCGAAGGCGTCGGCGATCGCGTTGACGGACTGCTGGGCCATGGTTGCGGGGTAGTAAGGGGATGAGGCAGCGACGGCGCCGCTGCGCAGCTGGTCGATGGCCCACTTTGATGCGCCCTTGTCATACAGCTTCACCTTGTCGAGCATCCCTGCGGCCTTGAGCGCCTGATAGGCGCCCTGGGTGACGTCAGAATTGGCTGCGCTGAACACGACGGTCGTGTCCGGGTTTGCCTGCAGCAGCGGGGCCAGTTTCGACTGGCCCTGGGCCAGGGAGTAGTCCGTGTCAACGACGGAGATGATGTTGAACTCCGGATGGGCCGCCTTGGCTTTTTCGATCGCGGCGTTCAGGTTCTTGGTCACACCGAAGAGCTGCGGACCGCTCAACGCGATAACGGTCTGTTTCCCTGGGTTTTCCTTGGCCATGTAATCGATGTAGCCGTCGAATACGGTCTGGCTGTCGGTGCCGCCGATGTAGTTCAGTGTTCCTGGCGTGTACTGCTCGTCCTTGATCTTCAGTGCCCTGCCACACAGGGGTACTGCGATGACGGAAACGACGATTCCTTTGGACGCGGCGGTCTTTGACATCGGGTCGCACATGATCTGGTCGTTGATCGGGTCGATGATGGCTGCATTGAACCGGCCGCTCTGCAAAGCGTTCTGGACCTGATTGAACTGAGTCGTTCCGTCCCATTTCGCATCGAAAACCGTGACGGTGGCGCCCGGGATCTTTTCGACCGCTGCCTTCACGGTGTTTGTGGATGCCTGCAGCCAGGCGTTGCTCGTTCCCGGCGCAAAGTAGGCCAGACGTATCGGGCCCTGCACTTCCACGGGCGTTCCCCCCGCATCGATGGTGACCTTCGGGCCAGCCGAGGAGGAGGACGACGACTGGGCTCCACACCCCGTGGCGAAGACAGCAACAACTGCGACAACTGCGAGAGCGGAAAGATTACGACGTTTCATGGATAACCCCTTTGTTATGTGATGACGCTGGCCCGAGCGAAGGTGCCACGTCGAGTTGGTTCCGTGATGTTTCCAAAGAGGCATCGAGATCTCGGTGGAGGCTGCATGCAAGGGAAACATCTTCATCAACTTGTATGATCGTACGACGATCTTCATATGACGTCAATCACTTGTTTTGAGATAGATCCGCTTGTTTACTGAGTATGGTTATTTTCAACATTGTGTGATCGTATGACGATAACCTGAAAGGAAATCAATGCCGAAGAAACCAGCACCACAGCAGCGCCATGTGCGGGTCCTCTCCTATGACGAAGCCAGGCTCGTCCTGGACGCCGCACTTGCCAGGGCGAAAGAGATATCGGTACCGGCAAGCGTTGCTGTTCTAGACGCCGGCAGGGAACTTTTGGCGTTTGGACGACATGACTTGGCCCCATTGCTGACCGGAGAAGTAGCGCGCGCCAAGGCCTACACCTCAGGATCGCTCCGGCAGCCATCCGGAGCTCTGCTCGAGCCCACCCGTCCCGGTGGAGACTTCTACGGCCTACAACACGGGTCGGATCACGCACTCATCACCTTCGCCGGCGGGATGCCTCTTTTCGACGGCAAGGATCTCGTGGGGTCGGTCGGGGCCAGCGGCGGTTCCGTCGAAGAAGACACGGCAATCGCACAAGCGGCAGTGGAAGCATTCGAAGGGATGGGAAAATGACGAAAACAACAGCTGGTCTTCTCACGGGGCGTCGGGTAGTGCTTACCGGAGCCGCAGCCAATATCGGCGCAGCCATTGCCGACAGGTTCGGCGAAGAAGGCGCCTCGATCGTCATTGGTGACATCGACACCGGAGCGCAGGGCACAGTGGACCGCCTCAGGGATCAAGGCGTCCAGGCCCTGTTCGTGCGCACAGATGTGTCCGACGCCGCCAGCATGGAAAACCTGTTCCACGAGGCAGCGTCGTTCCTTGGCGGCATCGACGTTATCGTCAACAACGCAGGAGTGCAGCGATCCGCGCCAATCACGGAACTCGCGGAGTCGGACTGGGACCTGCACATGGCCGTTAACGCGAAGTCGTGCTTTCTCGCGGCCAAGTACGGCATCCCCTTCCTCCGGAACTCGCCTGGAGATAAGTCCATCGTCAATATGGCATCGGCCGGTGGCATCAAGGCGCCGCCGGGACTCACCGGGTACTCCGCATCAAAAGGCGCGATCATTGCCTTCACAAAGACTCTCGCCGGTGAGCTCGGCCATGAAGGAGTCCGCGTCAACTGCGTTGCCCCGGGCTGGATAGACACCTCCTTCAACGATCCCGTTGTGGCCCACATGGGGGGCCGGGACGCGCAAGCGAAATCCATCGAAGCGAGCGTTCCGCTGCGGCGCCAAGGTACGCCCGACGAAGTGGCCGAAGCCTTCCTGTTTCTGGCCTCAAACGCATCGACGTTCGTAACAGGTCAAACTCTGATCGTCGACGGTGGATCGTCCTGACGCATCGTCCGGTGCTCGCTCTGCCAAGCCGGGGGGGCGCGCTACCATCGATCAAGAGATATTGACAGACCGTACGATTGTCGTACAATTTGTTGTAACGACCGTTGCAGACTGCGACCGCTCCAATGAGTTACGAGGAGGTAACTAGTGAACTTCAATGAAGCCGATATGCAGCACAAGAAGTTGGCCTGGTCCTGCTGGGTGCCTTCCGGTGGCTGGTGTCCGTGACGGGGGTGGGCACGGCCGTCGAGCTCCACCGGCGCCCCCGGTCCACGGGCAGCGCTATCAGCTTTAACATCGCCGCCGCCGGCCCGGGACCCTCTATCGGCGCATTCCTGGCCTCCAGCACCGGCAACCTCCTCGCCCCGCCTTCTTCCAAGTCGTCATCGCCCTGATCACCCTGTGGCGTTGCGCAAGTGTCTTCCGGAGAGCAGCAAGCAGGACATTTCCAGGATGAGATCGACCGGCATGCGAAGTCGTCCGAGCCGGTCGAGGCTGACAAAATATTTGCCCAAGCGAGGATTACGAGCATGACGAACAGCGATACGTATCAAGTCAGCATTGTGAAATTCGGTACCCGATCCACGGTGAAGAGCGATGTTTACCTGAACTTTCACATCTACAAAACGGCTGATGAGCCCGTGGATATGGACTACTTCTTCTGGGTGATCCGCAACGGGCGACGTACCGTCGTCGTCGACACGGGCTTTTCCCGGCACGGCGGGGAGGTGCGGAACCGCACCTTCCTCATCGAGCCGGCGGCGGCGTTCGCGGCCTTGGGCGTGGATCCCCGAGAGGCGCCGCAAGTTGTTGTCACCCACGCGCACTATGACCACATCGGAAATCTGGATCTGTTCCCGGTATCGAACATCATCATGGCCCGCGCTGAACTGGAGTTCTGGCTCAGCAGCTTCGCCTCCCGCAAACAGTTCAAGCACTCGATAGAAACCGAGGAACTGGATTACCTGAAGCGTGCGGCGGGGGAGGGCAGGATCACCACCTTCGACGACGACTACACGGTGGCCCCCGGCATCCGCGTCTCACGGGTTGGCGGCCACACGCCTGGCCAGTCGATCGTCACGGTGCAAACCAGCGAGGGCCAAGTGGTGCTCGCCTCCGATGCCATCCACTACTACGAGGAATTCGACCAGGACATACCGTTCATGTTCGTCAACGACGTGCGGGAAATGTATGCCGGATTCGACACGATCCGGAAGCTGATGTCCACAAACGCCAGCCATCTCGTGACAGGCCACGATCCCTCCACGCTGGAGCGGTTCAGCCCCGTCAAGGCTGGCCCGCTGGCCGGACTAGCAGCAACCATCGGCAGAAAGGAAGAACAGTCATGACCATCCTGCGTTTTGACGGCAAAGTGGCCGTCGTTACCGGCGCGGCCGGCGGCCTGGGCAGAGCATCGGCCTGGCGGCTCGCTGCGGAGGGCGCACACGTCATCGTCGTCGACATCAACGCCGACGCCGCCGCCGAGGTCGCGCGATCGCTGCCCACCAGGTCTATCGCCGTGGCAGCCGATGTGGCGAACGAGGCCGACGTCCACAACTACATGCAGGAGGCGCTGGACGCCTTCGGCCGCGTGGACCTATACCACCTGAACGCCGGGATCTTCGGCAAATTCGCGGCACTGCCGGATGTCGAGGTGGAGGATTTCGACCGGGTCATGGACGTGAACGTCCGCGGGCAGTTCCTGGGCATGCGGGCGGCATTCCGGCAGTTCGCCGCGCAGGGCACCGGGGGCAACATTGCCATCACGGCGTCGATCGCAAGCCTCACGGGGGCTGCGGACCTGCTGGCTTACCACACGTCCAAACACGCCGTTGTGGGACTGGTTCATGGCGGCTCCGTCTACGGCGGTCCGCTGGGCATCCGGGTCAACGCGGTGGCGCCGGGAATCGTGCCCACCGATCTTTTCGCCGCCGCCGCAACCACCACCGGTGGCAAGAATGACATGGCGCAGCGCGCCAGCACCACCCCGCTGCGCCGGGCCGGCACCGTCGAGGAGATCGCCGGCGTCGTGGCCTTCCTGCTGAGCGATGACTCGGCGTACGTGACCGGCCAGGTGATCGCGGCCGATGGCGGAGCCTCCATTGTGAACACCGTCAGGCCCAGCGGCGGCGCCGGGGCGTGGGACACCACCAGCGTGGACGAGGCCATCTATGGCAACAACTTCCAGAGGACAGGACAATGAGCGAACTCCGTATTGGATTTATCGGCCTTGGCAACATGGGCGGCCGCATGGCCACCTGCATCACAAGGGCTGGAAAGGAAGTACTGGGCTACGACCCCGTCTCAGCAAATGTCTCGGCAGCAGGCGCCACGTCCGCCGGAAGCGCGGCGGACGTGGCGGACGACTCGGACATTATCCTCCTCTCCCTGCCCAAGAGTGCGGTCGTGGAGGCCGTGTTGCTCGGCAACGGGGGCGTCCTGGATCACCTCCGAGACGGGCAGATCGTCGTGGACCTGAGCACCTCCGCCCCCGGCTCCACTCGCATGATTGCCGGAAAAGTCGCCGCGGTCGGCGCGAGCTACCTGGACGCCGGCATCTCCGGTGGAGCGGTCGCCGCAGAAAAAGGCGAATTGGTCCTGATGGTGGGCGGTGAAGAGATCGTCCTTGATCGTGTACGGCCGACGCTGGAACTCTTCTCCAGTAGAATCTTCTACACCGGAGCATCAGGGGCGGGCCACACGACCAAGCTCATCAACAACTTCCTGAACGCCATCACCTTGTCGGCCACGGCGGAAGCAATGGTTGCCGGTAAGAAGGCCGGCCTGGACCTCGAGGTGCTGCTGGATGTCATCAACAACAGCTCAGGGGTCAGTTTCGCGTCGCTGAATAGGTTCCCGAAGATCATCAAGGGGGACTACCTCAGGGGCGGCCTCACCAACGCCCTGATGATGAAGGACGTGCTGGCTTACGTGGAACTGGCAGGGGACCTCGGCGTGGCAAGTCCCAATTCCGCCGGTCCGCTGGCGAGCTTCGGTCTGGCCAACGCCCTCGGCTACTCCGATCAGATCAGCAACACAGTGGTCGACGCCATCGGTGACGTGTCCGGCGGCGTCCGGCTCTTCGACCCGGCTCCGGCCGGCCGTCATGCGCCCGAAGAGCCCCACTCAGCGCAGGAGCGGCCATGAGGATCATCAACGGACCTGGGCAGGATGGCACGGCAGGCAAGGCCGGTTCGCAGTTCAGCGGCACCGCTTTCCCGTACCTAACGATGGCGTCCACGGATGGCGTCACGATCAACACCGTCAACTTCACCCCCGGCGCCAGAACGTACTGGCACCACCACGAAAACGGCCAAATCCTCCAGATCCTTGCCGGGCGCGGTCTCATCCATGCAGACGGCGAGGACAATCCCCGTGTGCTCAACGCCGGCGATACCGTGTGGTGCCCGCCGGGGGAACGCCACTGGCACGGGGCTGCAACAGACTCGTTCATGACGCACACGGCAGTTTCCCTTGGCCTGACCCATTGGGCCGAACCGGTCGAAGAATCCGACTACACCAAAACCCCAGAGCTCCGGAAGGAATAACCATGCACCCCAACGAAACCCACGCCAGAACGTACGAAGAGGGACTGGCCACCCGCAAGGAGGTGCTTGGCGCGAGCCACGTGGAACGCTCCCTCGGGCAGGTGTCCGAGTTCAGCCGTCCGATCCAAGAACTTGTCACCGAGTACTGCTGGGGCGCCGTCTGGAACCGTGAAGGCCTGGACCGCCGCAGCCGCAGCATGATCAACCTGGCAATGCTCACCGCCCTGAACCGCTCCCACGAACTTGGGGTCCACGTCCGCGGCGCCATCAACAACGGCGTCACGGAACAGGAAATCCAGGAAATACTTATGCAGACTGCCATCTACGTCGGCGTCCCGGCGGCCCTGGAATCCTTCCGGGTGGCAGAGAAGGTGCTGAACGAACTCAGGGTTAGTGAGACGCCATGACCACAATTGCCTTCATCGGTCTGGGGAACATGGGCTCGCCGATGGCGCAGCGCCTGCTGGCCGCCGGCCACAGGGTCAGGGGCTTCGACCTTTCCGAGGATGCTAAAGCCAGACTCACGACCGCAGGAGGAGCCAGCTTCGGATCACCGGCAGAAGCCGTCTCCGGAGCAACCGTCGTGATCTTGATGCTGCCAAACTCCGATGTCGTCGAAAGCGTCATCACCAGCCCCGAAGTGACAGCCGCGCTGGCCGTTAACACCCTGGTGATCGACATGGGCTCCAGCGAACCAATGCGCAGCAAGGATCTGGAACAGCGGCTAAGGACACACAACATCCGATTCGTCGACGCCCCTGTATCCGGTGGCGTGATAGGTGCCGAGAACGGCACGCTCACCGTCATGGCCGGCGGCGACGAGCAGGACCTTGCGGAAGCTGGCGACGTGCTGGATGTCTTTGGAACAGTCAAGCGGGCAGGCCAAGTCGGAGCGGGACACGCTGCAAAGGCCCTGAACAACCTCATGTCGGCAACCCACCTGCTCGTGAGTAGCGAAGCCATCCTGGCCGGGCAGAGTTTCGGGGTGGAACCGGAGCTGCTGCTGCAGATCGTCAACGGGTCCAGCGGCAAAAGCGGTTCGACAGAGAACAAATGGCCCAACTTCATCCTGCCAAGGAGCTACAACTCCGGATTCACCCTGAGACTGATGCTCAAGGACATGAAGATCGCCATAGATCTCGCGGACCAGGTGCATGCAGCCTCGCGGCTCAGCCATGCGGCAGTGAAGCTTTGGGAAGAAGCGGCCGAAGCCCTGCCGGAGAGTGCCGACCACACAGAAATCGCCCGCTGGGTGGCTGAGACTTCACAAGAGCCAGCAGCCAGCCACGGGTAACATGGCTCAATTTCACACGCAGGAAGAAGGAAGACGATGAACGGTCCCAACTCGTTGGCCGAAACCTGGACGTCGGAGCCGCTCGGGCGCGTCGCTGCCCCGGTCCGTGAGCAGGTGGCGGACCGCTTGCGGGCAGCGATCACCGGTCTGAAGCTCCAACCCGGGCAACGTCTGGTGGAGCGCGAACTCATGGAACAGCTCGGCGTCTCCCGGACCACGATCCGGGAAGCGATCCGGGAGCTTTCTTCCGAGGGACTGGTGACGGTGGTACCCCAAAAGGGCGCTGTCGTCAGCCGGCCTACGCGGTCTGAGTCTGAAGACCTCTATGAGGTGCGCGGGGCTCTGGAGTCCATGATTGTGCTGCGGTTCATCGAACGCGCAACCGACTCTGAAATCGAACTGCTGCAGGCGGCCGTAGCCCACTACCGTTCCGAAACCGAGCAGCACATCGACGACATGCAGGTGATTCTCACGGCCAAGGATGGGATCTACGCTGTCCTGATCGCAGGGGCCCGCAGCCAGCCGCTCCGCCAGCTCATCGAGCAGATTCAGGCCCGGGTGCACGTGCTCCGAGCCACATCGCTGTCCCGCCCGGGACGCGCGATCGAAGCCGTAGTGGAGATGGAAGCGATCGTCGCGGCCATTGTCAAACACGATGCTCCCCTCGCTACGGCGCTCTACACGGCACACATCCGACGAGCCGCGCGCACCGCACTTGCGGCTTTCGACGATTAGCGACAACTGCTCTTTCACCCTGCATATCGACTATCTCCTGGCACGCCATGCCCTCAGCGTTGCCGGTTGGCAAGTGATTACCGAAGCCGGCCCAGACCTTAGTAAGGAAGACCTGTGGATTTAACCCCCCGACAGCAGGAAGTCAAACAGAACTTTATCGACGTCCGTGGCTCCTGGAGCCATTCATGGGAGGCCATCCTGGCTCTCAGCCCCGAGTTCCTGTCCGGTTACCTCTCCCTCTCATCCGTGCCGTGGACAAAGAACAGGCTAGAGGACAAGATCAAGGAGTTCATCTACATCGCCGTGGACAGCGCCGCTACCCACATGTATCTGCCGGGGGTGCGTCAACACGTCAAGGCAGCATTGAGGCTTGGCGCCTCCTCAGCGGAAATCATGGAGGTCGTGGAACTGGCCAGCACCCTGGGCGTGCACGCTATGAACGTCGGCGTGCCGATTCTCTGTGAAGTGCTGGACGAATCCGGCATGCGGCCCGCGAAGCGGCCGCCCACTGAGGACCAGGAGAAAGTGAAGAAGGAATTCACCCAAAACCGCGGCTGCTCGAACAAGACCTGGGACGACATTCTGGAACTGGATCCAGAATACGTTGAAGCATACGCGGAGTTCTCCTCGGCCTCCTGGAAGTACGGGCCCTTGGCGCCCAAGGTCAAAGAATTCATTTACATCGCGTGTGATACCGCTGCCACACATCTTTACGAACGCGGAACCAAGCTGCACATGGAAAACGCCCTGCACTACGGCGCCACAGTGGAGGAGATCATCGAAGTGCTTGAGATAGCCAGCGTTATCGGTATCCACGCCGCCACGACCGCCGCCCCCATCATCCTTGAAGAAATCGCCGCATTCGAAGCAGAAAAGACCGCATCATGAACACACAACCCACCGTTACTGCGGAACGCGAGAGCGCCATGCTGGCCACTGTTCCCACCGGTCTGCTGATCGACGGACACTGGCGTCCAGCCGCGTCCGGGAAGACCTTCGACATCGAGGACCCGGCTACGGGCAAAGTGCTGCTTAGCATCGCAGATGCCGGACCCGAAGATGCCGCCTCGGCCTTGGATGCCGCGGCGTCGGCGCAGGATTCCTGGGCAAAGGTCTCCCCGCGTGAACGCGGGGAGATTCTTCGAAGGGCCTTTGAGATAGTCACGGCCCGCGCGGAGGATTTCGCGCTGCTGATGACCCTTGAGATGGGAAAGCCGTTGGAAGAGGCCCGCGGCGAGGTGACCTACGGGGCGGAGTTCCTGCGCTGGTTCTCCGAGGAAGCCGTCCGTGCATTCGGCCGATACTCGGTGTCCCCGGACGGGAAGTCCCGGATGTTGGTGACCAAGAAGCCGGTGGGCCCCTGCCTCCTGATCACGCCGTGGAACTTCCCGCTGGCCATGGCGACCCGCAAGATCGCCCCCGCGGTCGCCGCCGGCTGCACCATGGTGCTCAAATCTGCCAACCTGACTCCGCTGACCTCGCAGCTCTTCGCCGCCGTGATGGTCGAAGCCGGGCTGCCGGCCGGTGTGTTGAACGTGATCCCGACGTCCACCGCGGGCGCCACCACGGGCCCGCTGATCAAGGATTCCCGATTACGCAAGCTCTCCTTCACCGGTTCCACAGAGGTCGGCCGCCGGCTGCTCGCCGACGCCTCCGAGACTGTCCTGCGGACCTCGATGGAGCTCGGCGGCAACGCCCCGTTCGTGGTGTTCGAGGACGCCGACGTTGACGCCGCCGTCGCAGGTGCGATGCTAGCGAAACTGCGGAACATGGGCGAGGCCTGCACCGCAGCGAATCGCTTCATCGTCCATGAGTCTGTGGCACAGGAGTTCGCGAAGAAGTTCGCAGCGAAGATGGCGGAGATGACCACCGCTCGCGGCACCCAAGCCGAGTCCAAGGTCGGTCCGCTGATAGATGCCAAGAGCCGGGACAAGGTCCACGAACTCGTCACCGACGCTGTGCGCGATGGTGCCGTCTTAATCATGGGCGGGGCACCGGTGGAGGGTCCGGGCTACTTCTACCAGCCCACCCTCCTCCTCGATGTACGCGAGGGCACCCGGATCCTCTCCGAGGAGATTTTCGGGCCCGTCGCGCCGATCATCACCTTCGTCACCGAAGATGAGGCCGTGCGCCTGGCAAACAACACCGACTACGGCCTCGTGGCCTACGTCTTCACGAAGGACCTCAACCGGGGCCTCCGGATGGGCGAACGCCTCGAGACCGGCATGCTCGGCCTGAACGCTGGAGTGATCTCCAACGCAGCTGCACCGTTCGGCGGCGTCAAGCAGTCCGGCCTGGGCCGCGAAGGCGGCCTCGAAGGCATCGAGGAATACCTCTACACCCAGTACATCGGCATCGCCGACCCATACGCCAGCTAACGCTGCCGGACCGCGCAGGCCCCGCGCCGGGTGCCTTCCTTTGGCTGAATGGAGCACCCCAATCGACAGTCGTTATCGAAATGCATGTGGACTGCCCCGCCAACATCCAAGACCGGCCAAGAAGGCGATAAAACGCGGCCCAGGGCATCCTGGGGTTGCCGTAGTATCCGGGAAGGATCGGGCGGATTGGCTTTGCGGGCTGCTGAGTAAGGCCCGGCGCCCGCTCGGACCTGGCCACTGCCATGTTCGCGGCTGATGCAAATACGGCGGCATAGATCACTCCCCTGGTTTTGCGGGCAAGTCCACCGGGGTACCCTGTGATTCGTGATCGCTCGCTTTCGTTTTCGGATGCCATTTCGGATGTTTGTGCCGGCCAGTCTTGGGGATGGGGTGCCTGTTGAGTCGCAGTCGGGCGACTACAAGGTCCGGATCTACCCGCCTTATCGATCAATGTTGCCGTGGGACCCTGAGACCGCTGAGATCGCGGTCCTGGATGCCGCCCGACTGCTTGATCGTGACCTGACCGTCGTAGCCGATCCGGAATCGTTGTTGAACGGGGAGCCCTGCATCGAATGTGACGCCATGCAAATCGACTTCGTCGCAGACGATTTCGACCGCCGACCGGGTCCCCGAGAGGACCCGCCCACCGAGCTTGCTAGAGAGCTTCTCAATAACTGGATCTCGCGCCTACGCCTGATCGCTGGAACTGGCTGGATCCCCCGCATAGCCGCTGGGCCTTTCACCGCACGGATGGACTATCTGCACGATGACGGATCAGAGCTGGACCCCGATCCGGATCTTTATCGGAGGCGGCAGTTCGGGTCTGGGAGCTTTAACGCCGTTGCGCTGACTCCCGGCCTGTGGGCAGCGGTCGGAAACCTTCCTTTGAGCTACGAGGTCTCAGCGTCCGAAGAACTGTTTCTCGATGCTCAAGCTCTCGCAGCCCAACAAGTTGGACCTGCGCTGGTTCTTGCCTTTACCGCTCTGGAGACGCGGATGACGATGGCGCTAGACATCCTGGCTCGGATGCACACGGTCCATCCATCCGTCTGGGAGTGGGTGAGCAACCGTCGTATATCGACGGATGAGCTATTCATTTCCCTTCCGCTCGCGGTCGCCCAACGCTCATTAAAGGAGGAGGCCCGTCTGTGGGAGGGCTTCCAGAAGCTTCGGAAGGCGCGGAACACGTTCGCGCACGAAGGGAAGGCCCCCGTGGACGCAGTTGAGGGTGCACGTCTGGTTGGTTTGACGCGGGAAATTCTGGACTGGATTGACGGTCTCCTGCCGCCGACGGCGCAGCGTCCCCGGTATGACGGCTCGGCGGATCAGTTTCAGCGTGTGATGCTGTTCGCCACGCCCATGGCGGTTTCGGACGCGGGTGACCCTCCTGCTGACGGCGGAGCACAACCGTAGGTGATGTCGGGCCTTACTCAGCAGCCCGCAAAGCCAATCCGCCCGATCCTTCCCGGATGCTACGGCGACCCCTAGTCACGCTCCCGACCGTCAGGCTTCACGCTTGGGCCGTCAACTGGCCTATTTGATTTTCCTTCGACCGAGGCCCCATCCAGGCGCCAATGGTCCTCCATCTGCGAATAAGCTCCACAGCGCCTGCGGGATCCGTCGCCACAAACTGCCTTCCGAGGTCACCCTTGCTCATGAGGACACCGTGAGACACACACCTGTTGGACACGTCTCATGCCGAACTATCTCGCATATCCGATGAGTGCCATACTGCAAGTGTCACATAACTCGTCCAAGTAGTCTGCTAAATTGACATTGATTAAGTTACGGATTAAGTGACGCGAGTTTCTCGCCTGGGAGCCCTTTCTTGTCATTTTCAGAAGTCGTCTGCACGGAATGTCAGAAGTCGTCTGCACTGGTTGGATGTCAGCATGTAGAAGACCTGACTCGTTTTGTCCGGCGCGGGGCGGAGGATTCCGGAGATTTGCCAGGTGTTAGAGCCTGGCGTAGGCCCAGCCGTCCCATTGGCGATCGGCAAGGTGGGCGATTGCCGCAGGAACTGTGCCAATGCCGGAGATGAGGTCTTTTTCTTCCAAGTCGGCTGAGCGCATGCTGTTGCCGCAAGCGAGGATTCTCACGTTCAGTTGCCGGGCGTCGTTGATGGCTTCGGTGGCGGGGGAGCCTGCAGCAAGGAGTTTCACGCCGGCCCCCTGAACAACCAATTCAATGCCAGTCTGAGGGTGGAGTGCTGCGCGGGCGTTTGTGGCGCTGCGGATAATACCGGCCAGGACGTTCGGTTCAAGCGGGCCGGCGGCGTGAATGAGAAGACCCTTGCTGTTTCCGGTATTCGCGGCTTCTGCGGTTGTTCGGGTCGTTGACATCATTTACTCCGTTACTTCACCGAGCGCTGAGAGGGCTTTGCGGAGGCGCGTGCCGGCGTCGTGCGCCACTTCCTTGACCGCCGCAACGTTGCTGAGCTGGACCATGGTCTGCGGGTCGATGGCTTCCACTGTGGTGGAGTCCGCGGAGCTGTTCCGGCGCACCACCACGTTGCAGGGCAGCAGCGTACCCATTTCGGGTTCGGCGGCGAGGGCACGGCTGGCAAGGGCGGGGTTGCAGGCCCCGAGGATGACGTAGTCGCCGAGGGCGTCCGCGGCTTCGGCGCCAAGCTTGGCTTCGAAGGTGGACCGGATGTTGATTTCCGTCAGGATCCCGAAACCCTGCGCGGCAAGGGCCTCACGGGTGCGTTCCAGCGCTTCGGCCCAGGGCAGGGACACAGTGGTGGCCAGGGTGTACGTCATGGTGCTCCTCGAAGTTGATGACGGTCCGGTGTTGAAGCTGGCTGGTTAGGCGAGCGAGAGGAAAAGCTTCTCCAGGTCCTTCCGGTCCATGGTCTCGTCCTTCTGGACAATGCACTGCTCTAGCCCGGTGGCGATGATGGCGAAGCCCGCCCGGTCAAGGGCCTTGGACACGGCCGCCAGCTGGGTGACGACGTCCTTGCAGTCCCGGCCTTCCTCGAGCATCCGTGTGACGGCTGCGAGCTGGCCCTGGGCGCGCTTGAGGCGGTTAATCACGGGCGTTAGTTCGGCTGGGTTCAGTTCCATAAGAGGGTCTCCATCGGTGGGGTGCTGCGCTCAAGCATATACCCCCATGGGTGTTTTGACTACCCCCGGGGGTATCTGCAATACTCGGTGGGGTATCCACCAGCCCCCCTTTTGAGAGGCCCCCATGACACCCCCTTCCACAGCAACCACTGTGACCGCACTCGCTCCCGAGACCCTTCAGGCCTGGTTCAAAGAGCACCAGGACCTCGTCGTGATCGATGTGCGCTCCGCCGCCGAATTCGAATCCATGCACATCCGCGGGTCCTACAACGTGCCGCTGCCGCTGCTCTCGGAACACACCGACGAACTCGCCGCCCGGCTGGGCTCGCGCGTGGTGCTGGTCTGCCAGTCCGGCGTCCGCGCAGAGCAGGCCCGCCAGCGCATGGCCACCGTCGGCCTGGACACCGCCTATGTCCTCACCGGCGGGGTTCCCGGCTTTGCTGCCGCTGGCGGCGACGTGGTCAAGGGCAAGGACCGCTGGGATCTGGAACGCCAGGTCCGCCTGGCCGCAGGCTCACTGGTGATGTTGGGCCTGATGGGGGGCAGGTTCGTCTCCCCCAAGGTCCGCATGCTGGCCGGCGCCATCGGGACCGGGCTGACGTTCTCGGCTGCCACCAACACCTGCGCCATGGGCAAGGCCCTGTCTGTCATGCCGTGGAACAAGGCCGCCAAGGAGCCCACCCGCGAAAGCGCCATTCTGCAGCTTCCCGTGCAGAAGGCTGACGAGGGCGCTGCGGCATGATTCCGGCCTTGGTTCTGGGGCTCGTCGTCGGCGTCGTCCTGGGCGTTGTGGGCGGCGGCGGCTCCATCATCGCCGTTCCGGCCCTTGTGTACGGCGTGGGCATGAGCCCCGCCCAGGCCATTCCCACCTCGCTGCTGGTGGTGGGCATCTCCTCGCTCGCGGCCCTGCTGCCCCGGATCCGGGAGGGCCTGAACTGGCCCGTGATCGCACTGGTCGGGGCCGCCGGCATTCCGGCGGCCTGGGCCGGCGCGGCCGTCGGCAAACTCCTGGATCCGAACGTCCTGATGCTGGCGTTTGCCGTGATCATGGTGGCCGCTGGCATCCGGATGCTCATGAAGACCCGCGAAACGGAGGGGGCCTGCAGTACCGGGCCGCACCGGGCTTTCCGGTCCTGCGCCCCGAAGGCCGTGGGCGTCGGACTGCTCGTCGGGTTCCTCACGGGGCTCCTCGGCGTGGGCGGCGGCTTCCTCATCACTCCCGCACTGACCATCTTCCTGGGCCTGCGCATGAAGCAGGCCGTCGGAACCTCTTTGGCGATCATCGTGGTCAACTCCGCAGCCGGATTCAGCGCCCACGCGGCCGGCTACACGATCGACTGGGCCACCACCCTGGCCTTCGCCATCCCCGCCATCCTGGGCTCACTCATCGCCGCCCGGGTCGCCCGCCGCCTGAAGGACAAACACATCCGCATCTCATTCGCGGTACTCATCTTCGCCGTCGCAGCCTGGGTTACCGCCAGCACCATTACCGACTGACCCTTAGAACAGGAGAATCCCATGGGACTCATCGATTCCCTCAAGAAGGCCTTCGCCAAGCCCTACAAGACGATTTCCGTGGCACAGGCCAAGGAACTCCTGGGCTCCGGAGCCACCCTCATCGACGTCAGGTCAGCCCAGGAATGGCGGACCGGCCGCGCGCCGCAGGCCAAACACGTCCCCCTGGACAGGCTGCAGGCCAATACAGCAGGAATCCAAAAGACCCGGCCGGTGATCGCCGTCTGCGCCTCCGGCGTGCGTTCGGCCTCAGCAGCCCGGCTCCTGGCCGCCAAGGGATACGACGCCTACTCGGTGCGCGGCGGCATGGCCGCCTGGCGCCAGGCCGGCGAACCCGTCCGCTAGAAGAGAACCCGCTGAACAAACACCCGCTGCACCAACCTGCCAAAACCATTTCGAAGGAGAACCTCCATGGTGAAATCACCATCACCGAAGCCGAACAGCGCCGCTCCACCGCCCGGATCCTCGACGTCCGCGAGGACTTCGAGGTCGCCGAGGGCATGATCCCCGGCGCCCTGCACATCCCCATGGGCCACCTGCAGGCCCGCCTGGGCGAACTGGACCCGGCCGTCCCCGTGATCGCCGTATGCCGCAGCGGCAACCGCAGCGCCGCCGTCGCCGACGCCCTCAACGGCGCCGGCTACACGGCAGACACCATGGCCGGCGGCATGACCGCCTGGACCCGCGCCGGACTCCCTACCACCTAGACCCCCGCCGCAGGGCACCCTTCCACACCCGCCCGAAAGGACACGACAGACCATGGCAACCATCGACATCACCAACCAATCTTTCGCCCAGACCCTGGAAGACAACGGCATCGTCTTCGTTGACTTCTGGGCAGCCTGGTGCGGCCCCTGCCGCATGTTCGCCCCCACGTACGGCGCCGCAGCCGAACGGCACCCGGACATCACCTTCGCCAAGGTGGACACCGAAGCCGAACAGGCCCTCGCCGCCGCAGCGAACATCACCTCCATCCCCACGCTCATGGCTTTCAAGTACAAGACCCTCGTCTTCTCCCAGCCCGGCGTGCTCAACGCCACCGGCCTGGAGGAAGTCATCCAGGCCGTAAAGAACCTGGACATGGACAAACTCCGCGCCGAAGCCTCGCACCAGCACGCCTGACCGCACGGGCCGCAGCGAAATCGCCTTGGCGACAGCCCTTGCGTTATACCCCCTGGGGTATTTAAACTTATTGCCAGAGACAAAACTTCCCCCTTTCAACTGAAGGAGAGCACCACATGCTTATCGAGCGCATTTACGACGAAGACCTCGCCCAGGCCAGCTACCTGATTGGCTGCCAGGCCAAGGGTGAAGCGATCGTGGTGGACGGGCGCCGTGACATCGCGGTGTACCAGGAGCTTGCAGCGAAGAGCGGCATGAAGATCGTGGCCGTGACCGAGACCCACATTCACGCGGACTATCTCTCCGGCACCCGCGAGCTGGCCGCCGCCACCGGAGCCAAGATCTACGTCTCGGGTGAGGGCGGCCCGGACTGGCAGTACGAATTCGACGGCGATCGGCTCTACGACGGCGACACCATCACCCTGGGCAACATCAGCATCAAGGCCGTCCACACCCCCGGGCACACCCCGGAGCACCTGTCCTTCCTGGTCACCGACGGCGCGTTCAGCGATAAACCCGGCTACCTGCTCTCCGGAGACTTCGTGTTCTCCGGCGACCTGGGCCGGCCGGACCTGCTGGATGAAGCAGCCGGCGGCATCGACACCCGCTTCCTGGGTGCCAGGCAGCTCTTCGCCAGCCTGCGCGACAAGTTCCTCACCCTGCCCGACTACGTCCAGGTCCACCCCGCCCACGGCGCGGGCAGCGCCTGCGGCAAGGCCCTGGGCGCCATCCCGTCCTCCACGGTGGGCTACGAACGCCTCTACGCCTGGTGGGGCCCCTACCTGGCCGCTAACGATGAACAGGGCTTCATCGACGAACTGCTCGACGGCCAGCCCGACGCGCACGCCTACTTCGGCCGGATGAAGCGCGAAAACCGCGTGGGCCCGGACGTCATGGGCGAACGCACCCCGCTGCCCGAGCTCTCCACCGAAATCGTCGCCACAGGCCTGGCCGAGGACACCCTGACGTTCATCGACACCCGTTCCAACGCCGAGGTCCACGAAGGCACAGTGGCCCGGTCCCTGAACGTTCCGTCCGGCAAGTCGGTGTCAAGCTACGGCGCCTGGGTGGTCAACCCCGAGACGGACAAGAATCCGCTGGTGCTCCTGGCGAAGGACCAGGAACAGGCGCAGGACATGTGGGACCACCTGGTCCGGGTCGGCATCGACAACGTGGCCGGTTATGTCACCGGCATCGAGGGGCTGCCCACCTTCACGCCGAAGCTGATCCAGCCCGAGGAAATCGACGGTTTCGACGCCGCCATGGTCCTGGACGTCCGCAACAAGACCGAGCACACAGCCGGGCATGTCCCGGGCTCGTACCAGCTCAGCGGGGGCCGGATCATGTGGCACCTGGATGAACTGCCCGTCGGCGGCACCATCGTCTCCTACTGCCAGTCCGGCGTACGGAACTCCGTGGCGGCCAGCGCCCTGCGCCGCGCCGGGTACGACGTCGTCGAACTCGACGGCAGCTACGCCGCCTGGAACGCCTGGCAGCAGGCCCGCGAATCCGTCTCCAGCAACTAAAACAAAAACAGCAGCGCATAGCGCGACATGAAGGCAAAGCTCTGGCGGCGGTACGGGAACCCGGCCACCGCCAGAGCTTTGCTCCGGCCATCGTTCCGACATCTGGAGTACATCCGTGAAATCCGGCAGCACCTCTTTCCCGCAGCGCCCCGGACAACACGGGACCCCCTCGCGGCCAGCGCTCACCCTGGGCCTGCGTCAGAACCTGGCCCAGTTTATGCTCCTGGTCACCGTCAACGCCCTCGTCGGCGGGACCCTCGGACAGGAGCGCACCATCCTGCCGCTGCTGGCCGGACAGGTCTTCCACCTCGACCTGTATACGTCGGCCCTGACATACATCCTTGCCTTCGGGGTGGCCAAGGCCGCCACCAACTACTTCGCCGGAACCCTCTCGGACCGTTACGGCCGCAAACCCGTCCTCGTGACGGGCTGGCTCATCGCCCTCCCCGTCCCCCTGCTGCTGATCCTCGGGCCCTCCTGGAGCTGGATCGTCGCCGCCAACGTGATCCTCGGCATCAGCCAGGGCCTGACATGGTCCACCACTGTGGTGATGAAAATGGACCTGGTCGGGCCGTCCCGGCGGGGCCTCGCCATGGGCCTGAACGAGGCCGCCGGCTACCTCGGCGTAGCCGCCACTGCCCTGGCCACCGGCTACATTGCCGCGAGCTACGGTCTGCGGCCAGGCCCGTTCCTGCTCGGAGCCGCCTACATCACACTCGGCCTGGGCCTGTCCGTCTTTGCGGTGAAGGAAACCAGAGACCATGCCAGGGTCGAGGCGTCCAGCCACACGGCAGCCCACTCCGGCGCACACCGGGACCTGAGCAACCGGGAGATCTTCACCCTCACCAGCTTCCGGGACAAGTCATTATCCTCGGTCAGCCAGGCCGGCATGGTGAACAACCTCAATGACGGCCTTGCCTGGGGCCTGTTCCCTGTCCTGTTTGCCAGCGCCGGGCTCAGCGTCGAACGCATCGGCATCCTCGCCGCCGCGTACCCCGCCGTCTGGGGAGCCGGTCAACTCGTCACCGGCGCCATGTCTGATAAATACGGCCGTAAATGGATGATCGTCGGCGGCATGCTGGTCCAATCTGTGGCACTGGGCATGGTCGCAGTCGGAACGAGCTTCGGTGTCTGGCTGGCTGCCGCAATCTTCCTGGGCCTCGGAACCGCGCTGGTTTATCCCACCCTGTTGGCCGCAATCGGCGACGTCGCACACCCGGAATGGCGGGCGCGTTCGGTGGGTATCTACCGGCTCTGGCGCGACGGCGGTTTCGCTGTCGGCGCGCTGCTCGCCGGCGTCCTCGCGGACGCCCTCGGCATCCCGGCAGCTGTTGCCGTCGTCGCCGCCCTCACTGCACTGTCCGGCATCCTCGTCGGGGTCCGCATGCGCGGATCGGACCACCTGACAAAGCGGTAGCAGCCTGCCCGCGCGATGTCATGCAGTTCGCAGGAAGGGTATCCTGGCCGGGGCCACCGGGGTGGCAGCGAACCGCTGGTTCACTTCGTTCGTATCAGGACCTCATATGGTCACTTTGTGTGAAGGAGTTTGTGGCCGTCCGGACGCAGGTCGCCGGTCGGCGACACATGCCGGTAGAGGGTCTGGCGGGTGATGCCGAGCTCGTTGCAGAGTTCGCTGACTTTGGTGCCGGGCTTACCCATGGACGCCATGGCGAGCCGAAGTTTCGCCGGCGTCATTTTGTACGGACGTCCGCCGTTGCGGCCGCGGGCCCGCGCGGAGGCGAGCCCGGCAAGGGTGCGTTCGGAGATGAGCTCGCGTTCGAATTCGGCCAGCGCGGCGAAGATCCCGAAAACAAGCTTTCCGGAGGCCGTGGTGGTGTCAATGGCGGCGCCCTGCCCGGTGAGAACCTTCAACCCGATACCGCGCTCCGTCAGGTCGTGGACGATGTTGACCAGGTGGCGCAGGTCCCGGCCCAGCCGGTCAAGCTTCCATACCACCAAGGTGTCCCCGTGCCTCATGGCCTTGAGACACGCGGCAAGCTCGGGACGGTCATCCTTCTTCCCGGACGCTCTGTCTTCGTAGAGGGAGTCCGCGTCAATGCCGGCGGCCAGGAGCGCGTCGCGCTGCAGATCCGTGGTCTGCGACCCGTCGGCCTTTGAGACGCGCATGTATCCGACCAGCACTGGTATCTTCCCCTGTCATTTATACGTTCGTTTAAGTGACATCAGTCACTCAAAGCACGGCGTTTCCAAAAATTGTCACTTTACCCGTCATTTATTCTACGTCATGCAAAGGATGCATGAGTGCTGATAGGTGACATGGTTTCCAAGGGAATGCCGAGCTCGGCGAAGTCGGCCCTCAGCCGGGTCACGGACTCCGGTGTTCTGCATCCTATGAGGGCGAAGTTGTAGAGGGCCTGCGCCTCCGCGGGGTCTTCCCGTGATGCCTGGATCGCTTCCTCCAGTGCCTGCCTGAGCGGTTTCGGATAGACGGCTTTTTCCTGCGGGTTTTCCTTCGCCGGTTTGCCGTTATCGATTTCCCGGTACGGCTCGGGCAGGAAGAGACTGGCATGTGTTCCGCGTCCGGTGACTGTCCCTGCCTCGAGGAGGGCGATGGCGGCGGCCGCAGCTTCCATGGTGTGCCGTTGCACCGTTTCCGGTTGCTGTTCGTACGGGCGCCAGAGCCCCTGTCCGTCGCGGGCGGGATAGCCGGCTTCTTTCCATATCTGGCGGATGGTGCCGGTATCGGATGGTCGGTTCTCGGAGAGGGGGCAGCTGAGCTCATCGATGACGGTGCGAAGAAGCCGGAACCAGATCCCGGCATGGACTCGTCGGCGCGGAAGGTCAACATGGCCGAGCGCGAAGGCGTGCTGGGTTCGTTGATCCAACGTCAGGATTTGTTGCGGTGCCGGCCTGGGTGCTGGCCGGTCGAAATCCCACATTCCGAAGTAGCTGCGCGCGGCGAGGGTTGCCTCCAGCCAGCAGCCGTGGGCCGGGCAGCTGGAGACGATGGGGATTGCCCAGAGTAACTGGTAGGGATGAGGGGATGGGGTCGCTGCCACACATTCCGGACACCCTCTCGCCGGCAGTCGGTCCGGCAGCCACGGCCGCCACGACGGGACCAGCCGCGCTTTGTGTTTCCCGGCCGGCCGCAGCACCGACAGCTGCCGGGTATAGGTGGCGAAGCCGTCCGTGCCGGGGTCCATGTCATCGAGCAACCACGGAACCCATCCGGCCACACTCATTTGCCGCAGCCGGGCAGGGGCGACCCCGGTCCGCTCCGCCAGGACCTCGATCATGCCAGGGCGAGGCGCCATGTCGATGTCGTCAAGGTCGCCCGTCCCCAGCTTGTAGCCGATGTCATCGCCCAGGTGCTCTGTGTCGGTCCCGTAGCAGCCGGCGATCCGGCGCAGCCAGGAGGAGAGCGCCTCACCGTCGGTCGGCGCAGGATGCACCGGCCACCGTGGGGGTCCGCTCACAGCAGTTCCCGTTCGAACAATCGCCGCCGTTCGGTGGGTCCGGCGTACTCGGCCATGGCCAGGGTGCGGTGGTTGATGCTCTCTTCACCGCTTTCCACGGCGGCGATCGCCGCCGTGGTCAAAAGCCGGGTGAGTTCTCCAATGGTTCCCTCGCTTCGGGCCAGCAAATACCTGGCCATGTCCGCGGTGGCGATCCGGGACGGTCGGTGCAGCGGCAGCGCGGCGGCGAAGCTGGCTAACAATGACAGGGTGTCGGCGCCGTTACTCCACAGGGGGAGGACGACGGGTTCGAATCTGTTCTCCAACTGGTCATCGGATCGGACCGCAAGATACGCCTCCCGTGTTCCGACCCCGATGATTGGAATGCGCAGCTCGTTGCCGAGGAATCGCAGCAGGTTCAGGAACTCGCGGCGGCTGTTGCCCTGCCCGGCGAGGACGTTATGCAGTTCGTCGATGACGAGCATGCGCACTCCCGTGGCACGCAGCAGGTTCAGCGACACCTGCTCCACCTCGGCCAGACGCCGCCGGGGCTGAAGAGGCGCGCCGAGGGCGGCGAGGAGCGCGATGTAGAAGCGCAGCACGGAAGGCTCGGACGGCATCTGCACACACAACACGGGGATGTGTTCCCGGTCCGCTTCGGTCCTTGGCAGGTGCCCGCGGCGGAACTTCTCCACGATCATGGACTTGCCATTGTTCGTCGGCCCGACCAGCAAAAGGTTGGGCATCCGCTGCTTGTCCGGCCAGCGCAGCAGCGTCTCCAGCCGTGCCACCGTTTCCACGGCCCGCGGGTAGCCGATCCACCGGTCCGCCCGGATCAGTTCCACCCGCTCTTTTGCTGGCAACCGTGCCGCGTCCCGCACCGCCGGATGCAGGTGGGACAAATCAGACGCGACGCCGTCGGGCGCTCTCACCACTGCTCGATCTGATCGAACCGGGACACCTGGGCCGCTACCGGCTCGGCGTCCGGCATCTGATCGTCAGGCGATTGAGGCGGCATTGGAGGGCCCGGGCTCTTGGCGCGCTTCTCCGTTGCGGTAGCCGCTATGTTGCGTCGCTCGGTGTCGCGGCGCATCCGTTTGGTTGTTTTCGTCGCGGTGCCCGCGATCTCTCTCATCTGTTCGATCATCCGGAACAGGGCCGCCTCATCCACCTGCGAGATGCCGCGCTCGTGGAGCCGTGCCAGGGCGTGTTTGTGCTCCCACAGGCTCACGGCCGGATTCGCCATGGTCCGATACGGTACCTCTATATAGAGGTGCCCGTCCGGTTCCAGTACCCAGATCCGGCTGATGTCCCGCGGGTCGCGGCGGATCAGGAAAGGGCCAAGCGTGTCGCGGCGGCTGATCCAGGGCGACAGCGCGTTGGAGAAATAGTGGACATGGTCGATGACGAATCCCGTCCGGGTCAGGGTGCGCCGTATGACCGGGAGGAAGTCGACCAGGAAGGCTGTCGGGTTCGATACCACGGCCGGCATCCCCGTGGCCGCGACTCCGTCGGTCCAGCGGCCAGCCGGTGTCTGTCCCAAGGTGCTGTGAATGGTGCCGTGGTAGCCGGCCACGGCGAGGGTCAGCCATTTCTCCAGCTCGCGAAGGGTGAGCATCGCCATCCGGTCCGAGTCATACCGGCCGCGTTCGACCGGATTGGAGAATGTGGTCCCGGGAAGTTCGTGGACCTGGGCCATCGCGGTGCCGATCACCCGTTCCACGATCCCGCCATAGTGCGGCCGGCCCTGCGGCCGATAGGCCAGCTCGATCCCGTGCTGCTCACACCCGCGCCGCAACGCCTCACTCTTGAATTCGCTGGCGTTGTCCAGATACAACTGCCTCGGTTTTCCGCTCATCGGCCACTGCGCCTCAACACCCAAACTCTCAAGCCAGGGCCGTTTATCGGTGCCGGCATGCGCCAGACACAAGCCGACCGACACTGCCGACGGCGCCTCCAGAGTCACGACCATGCCAATAATGCATCGGCTGTAGACATCGATCGCGGCGGTCAGATACGGCCGGCCGATCGGTTGCCGTTCCAGTTCGTCGACGACGATCACGTCGATCACCGTGTGATCGATCTGTACCTGCTCCAAAATGTCCCCGATCAACGGAACCTGGCCACCGGCGGACTGCAAGCCACGCACCGCATCCGCTCCGCCCCGGCGGCGGCCCACCTCCACCGGGTTCAGCGCCCGGATCCGTCGCTCCACGGTGTTCCTGGCCGGAACAGGAAGTCCTCGTGCCCGGCATGCTGCCGCGATGTCGCGATACACCGCCGCTAACGTCCGCTTCTGCCGGGTCAGGAACTGCTTACGCACCAGCTCGCGGACGAGGTCCTCGACCGCATCAGAGAGGCGCAGGGTTCCTTTCCCGCCGGAGGAACGCCGCGGGGCCAAATCCGTCAGCAGACCAGATCCGTCACGGTGCCGTTTGATCAATACATAGACCTGGCGGCGGGATACCCCCAACCCCGATGCGGCCGCATCAACCGCTGCCCTGCCGACAACCGCCTTCGCTGCCAACGGTGCGATCACTGCCGAAACTATCTTCGTGCGATCCCACACAACGTCCGGCATGGTCAACGTGCCGGACTCGCCAATGCGCACCGGTTCCGAGTCCACTCCGCCACCTCCCTGTTGTGCAGAGGAGTATCAAGCAGAAACGAGGTTAGTGCAGACGGGTACTGAAAAACCAGTGCTCAACACTCGCCTGCACAACCCCGAAAAGACGCGGGCCGTCGTGCAGGCTGGTGCTGAAAATGACATTTCTTCGATGTGTCCGCAAACGACCGTTATCGGACGCGGCACCAATGGTCTGTCCCTGGCTTTGTAGACAATGTCGCATGGTGGTTTCGACGGGACTTCTGGGGCCGCCGCCGCAACTCGGCCTTGGCGGGGCGATACCTTCACACAAGAGGGCAGGTGCCATTCTCGCTGTGGCAATGAAGTGGGTTCAACATGAGCAGACCTTTTGCTGAGCTCGGCATCGGTCCTGGAATCGAGATCGTGGCGTCCCAAGTCCTGCCCACTTACCCCGTGGTGACCGACGACTTTGCCCGCTCGTGGCACAAGGGATTCGAGAAGCTCGGCTTTCCACTGATCCGGATCCAAAGCGCCAAACCGGAGTTGCTCCGGCGACTGCTCCCGGTTGCCGAGCGCCTCGAGCTGAAGCTGGCGTACGAGATTCATGCGCCGCTAGGGCCGAACGCACCCGAGATCATGAAGGTTCGGGATGTCTACGAAGAACTCGACTCTCCGCTTCTCGGGTTCGTCGCGGACTTCTCGTCAACCATGCGCAGCATTTCTCCAATACTGCTGCGCGCGGTTCGGCGCGCTGGGCTGGACAACGCGGCCATTGAGCAATTGCAATCCATCTGGGCCACGGATGCCCCCATGCGCGAGCGGCAGGAACAGTTCATCGGCTATCTGCGAGGACGCGACTTTGATCCTGTCCGGCTTGGCTCGTTCGCCCACCTGGCGTTCAACATGCACGGCCATGTCGCCGAGCTCGGCGAAGTGGACCCGCCGCTGCTGGTGCGCAAGCAGCATGACCTCATTCGTCGTAGCCTGCGTGCGGCCCTCGCGTCAGCTTGATCCTGCAACCGTGAGGCGTGACGCTCGGCCGATGATCCCGGCCGGGCGTCACAGTGTTTAAGGCAATTCCTTCGCCGAGGCGCCCGCCGCCACGATTACAGCGGCCTCCGCAAAGAGACCGCGCATCCACTCATGTTCCGAATCGCGATTGTGCACCGGGTGCCACCAAAGTGCGTTGACCAGCGGTGTAGCGCTGAACGGCAACGGCAGGACCCGCACTCCGTCCAGTCTCAGGGCAAAAGGTGTCAGAGCTGCCTGGATCAGTGCGATCCGGTTGGTTCCGACGACAAAATGGGGAAGGGACTGGAAGCTCTCAACAACCACTTCAACGCGAGGCTCAATGCCCAGTTGCTGGATCTGGCGCTCCGCGGAGGTGAATGCAGAGCGTGATTGGTAGGACATGACCCACGGCAGTTCGGCGATGTTTTCCATCGTGATCTGATCGCCGACGGCCTCGTTGGACGAGGAGACAACGGCCACCCAGTCGTCCCTCCATAGGTCCAGGTAGGGCAGTCCGGTGAGGAAACCGTGGGGGATCACCATCCCGTCCACCGAGCGGAGGCGGTTGACTGCGTCCTCGACGATGATTGGGTTGTGGAGCATGAATCTGAACCGGACTCCGGGGGCACGCTCGGTCGCGAGTTCAGAGGCGACCCTGCCGATGGTGGTGAAGCCGTAGTCGGAACCGTAGATGGAGAACTCGCGTTCTGACTCGCTGGGCTCCCATGTTGCCTGGCTTTCGAAAACGCGTCGGGCGGCCTCGAGGGCGGTGGTGGTGTGCCCGGCGAGGCGCAGAGCGAAAGGTGTCAGCTCGTAGGTGTTGCCGCGGCGTGCCAGGATGGGGTCGCCAAAGTGGGACCGGAGGCGTGCTAGTGAGGCGCTGAGCGCAGGCTGGCTCAAATGGAGCCGTTCGGCGGCCCTGGTGACGCTCCGCTCCGTGATGAGGGCGTCCAGCGAAATGAGGAGATTGAGGTCGAGCCGGGAAAGCAGCGCATGTTTGGTCACGACGAAACGATCCTTCGGAAAGCAAGTTAGTCAGTTTCAGCGTATCAGCGGTATCGATAGCGTCGGCGGTGCTCATCACATCGCCCGATGAAATTGTCGGCCGCTTGGCCCTATAGCGCTGTGCCAGTTGTTCCGCTTCTGCAAACCTCCGTGCAACTTATGTCGAGTATCGCCAATACTTATGTGCTTTTTATGCACATGTCCCGCATACTGGGTAGTGACCGGGGTCACGACCCCCGAAGTTTCGACAAAGAAGTCAGAAAGGCTGGACATGACACAGCACCGTCGCTTTCCGGGCCTGAAGGCCGGCGCCCTCGCCGTCCCCACGGTCGCAGCCCTCATCCTTACCGGATGCTCGGCCTCCACCGGCGGCACCACCAGTGCGGGAGGATCGCAAGAGATTTCCCTGGCATTCGCTACCTCCAACAATATTGAGAGTCCGTACCAGAAGCTGGGCGAGCAGTATATGAAGTCCCACCCGAACGTGAAGATCACGTTCAATCCGCTGCCCAATGATTCATACGACCAGACCCTGCGGACACAGCTGCAGGCGGGCAACGCCTCGGACGTGATGGTCACCTCGCCGGGGTCCGGGACGGGCCGGAGCATACTGCCATTAACCCAAGCGGGGTTCCTGGAACCGCTCGATGATGCCGCCAAGAAGCTCGTTCCGGTTGGAAGTGAATCTCTCTTTGGCGCCGACGGAAAGGTTTACGGTCAGGCTCCGGAAATCACCGTCGTCGGACTGGTAACAAACGAAACCGCCTCCAAGGCCGCCGGCGTCTCCGAATTCCCCGCCGATTGGGCCGCGTTTGAAAAAGAATGCTCGTCCGTTGCCTCGACCGGTAAGTCGGTCTTGGCGGTTGCCGGCTCAGCTGCACCGAACACGGGATTGATGGCGATGACCCTCGCGGCAACCCGCGTGTACGCCGTAGACCCGAAGTGGAACGAAAAGCGTGCTGCCAATCAGACGACGTTCGCCGGCAGCGAGGGTTGGAAGAGTGCTCTTCAGGCGGTTGTGAAGATGAACAATGCAGGTTGCTTCCAGAAAGGCGTAGCCGGTGGCGGCTTCGACGCCATCACCAAAGGCCTGGCCAGCGGAACCTCCTTGGCCGCTTTCGTCCCCGGTCCGTCCTGGCTGCAGTTGAAGACGGCGGCCAAGGACGCCGACTTCGTGGTCAGGGCCTTCCCGCCTGCATCGAGCTCTGACAAAGGCTTCGTCTTCGCAAGTGCCAACTACACGTTCTCCATCAACGCAGCATCCAAGAACAAGCAGGCCGCGAAAGACTTCCTCGACTGGGCCGCCCAACCCGAGCAGACTAAGTCATTCGCCGAAATCGACGGTGCCCTTCCCGTGAGCGGAATGGACAGCTACGACTTCTCGTCCAGCGCCTACAAGAATGTCGGCGATCTCCTGAAAAACGGCAAATATGGTCCTCTCCCGAACACGCAATGGCCTAACTCATCCGTCTACGATGCACTGTCAACTGGAGTCCAGGGCCTGATTACGGGCCAGAAGTCAGTTGACGATGTCCTCAAGGCGATGGATAGCGCCTGGGGATAGTGGCCAGTTCCAACAATCTAGGTTCCGATGACTCAATGGGACAAGCAAGGAATATCATGACTGCGACGATGCAATCGAAAACCGAAGCAGCCAGTGCGCCCCGGCGAGGCAGGCGCGTCCCGGGGATGGGCGGAAAAGCCCGTCCCCGGGGCGGAGCCCTGCAGTTGGGCCACTGGTGGTGGGCGCTCCCCGGCGTGGTCCTCGTTTTCGCCATACATTATGTGGCAACGGGGATCGGCGGCTTCTTTGCCTTCACCAACTGGACCGGCATCGGCTCGTTCCGGATGGTTGGGTGGGAGAACTTTGCTGCCATCTTCAGGGATCCGACGAAGGTTGGCGCCCTTGTCAATACTTTGTTCCTGGCCTTTGGCTCGGTTTTCCTGAGCAACGTCGCGGGCCTTGCCTTGGCGCTCGGCCTGAATCGGGTCCTGAAAACGCGCTACGTTCTGCGGACGCTCTTCTTTATGCCCGTGGTGCTCAGTCCGCTCGCGACGGCCTACATCTGGAAGTACATCTTCGATTTCGACGGACCGATCAATGTTTTCCTCAACTCCATCGGCGCGGGCGACTTGGCAAAGCCTTGGCTTGCGGATCCCACCTGGGCGGTCTGGACGGTTCTGGTCGTACTGGTGTGGGGCACTACAGGCATAACGATGGTGATCTACATGGCAGGTCTGACCGGCGTCCCGGTGGAAATCGAAGAGGCAGCTGCGATTGACGGCGCAAACCTGTGGCAACGTTTCTCGAACGTGACCCTTCCGGCGATTCGCCCGGCGCTGGCCATTGCCACAACGTTGGGCATTGTGCAGGGTCTCCGGGTGTTTGATCCAATCATGGCCCTGACGGGCGGCGGACCGGCAGGTGCGACTGAAACGCTTGCCACACAGGTCTACAAACAGGCGTTTGCCCTCGGCAACTTCGGTGCGGGCGCCGCCCTCGCCCTAGTTCTCGCGCTCATCATCCTGATTTTTGCAGTCATCCAGCAGCGGCTGACGCAATCGAAATCCGAGGACTGAAGAATGTTCCGCTACACCAAACTGTCCCTGCTCCGCGAAATCGGTCTTTGGGCGCTGGCCCTGATCTTCCTGTCGCCGTTCTACTTCCTCATCACGACGGCATTGAAGTCCGACGGCGAGAGCTACACGACCTCACCCCTGGCCCCGCCGTCGAGCCCTGACTTCAGCAATTTCGAGGCGGTATTAACAGCGCAGGGAAACTCAAACGTCGTCTTGGGCCTCGTCAACAGTATCGTGATCACCGCCGGCAGCATCGTCGGACTGGTGCTCCTGGGGTCGATCACAGGGTATGTGATCTCGCGAAGCACCCGACGGTGGAGCAAGGCAGCCTACTACCTCTTCCTGGTTGCCATCATCCTTCCTGGCCAACTGGGTGCCGTGCCGTTGTATATGGGTGCGCGTGCAGTGGGCCTGACGGGTTCAGCGTGGGGTTTGATCGTCCTTTACACGGGAATGCTCCTGCCGCTTGCAATCTTCCTCTACGCAGGCTTTTTCCGTGGACTGGGCATTGAATACGAAGAGGCGGCAACGATTGACGGCGCCAGCAGAACCCAGATTTTTTCCCGGATTGTGCTGCCTATGATGGCCCCGGCTACTGGAACGGTAGCCATTTTCGCCGGCCTCATCGTGTGGAACGACTTCTTCACGTCGCTGATCTTCCTTGGCGGCTCGGCGAACCAGACGCTGCCGGTGGCGATGTACTACTTCATCGGTTCCCTTGTGTCTAAGTGGAATTCGATCTTCGCCATCGTGATCGTGTCGATGATCCCCATCCTTGCGTTCTACCTCTTCGCGCAGAAGAAGTTCATCCAGGGTTTTGCCGGCGGCCTGAAGGGCTGATCGCCGCAATGACCGACAACCGCGCGGCATTCGAGCGCTTCGTGGAGCTCTTCTACACCCGGAAACGGGTGCGGGAGGCCTTCGACTACCTCGTCGCCAATGAGTACCGGCAGCACAACCCGACTATTGCTGTGCATGTGCGGGCGTCCGGACCAGGTCGCCCGGACGCCCGCGGTAGCCGACATCTACCGCTTCGAAAACGGACGGATCGTTGAGCACTGGGATGTGCTCCAACAGGTACCGGAGCATTCCGTCCACAACCATCCCATGTTTTAACTAACCCCTCGATCTCCCGGGAGACACGCATGTTCCAACTTGCGCCTAATATCGACCTTTTGTTCACAGAAGCAGGCGAAAGTGCCGCAGAACGGGTCCGTGCCGCCGCTGCCGCAGGCTTCGACGCGGTAGAGATGTGGGGCCCCGCCGGCAAGGACATTTCGGCCCTTAAAGCCGCCTTGGAGGAAACCGGGGTCCAACTCATGGCCCAGCTGGCAGAGCCGCGCATGCAGTTCATGATCCCGCCGCGCGACCACGCACCTTTTTTCGCCGGCCTGGATGCGGGGGTTGAGGTGGCGCACAAGCTGGGCTGCCCCCGCATCGTCGTGGGAAGCGGCACGGGATTCGGCGGCCGCAAGCGGCAGGACCAGCTCGACGATCTGATTGAGATCTTTACCCGGGGTGTGGCGCACATCGAGGGCTCTGGTGTCACGCTGGTCCTTGAGCCGGTGAATGTCAGGGTGGACCACCCCGGAGCACTGCTTGACCGGACGTCCGAGGCTGCCTATATCGCCCGGGGCGTGAACTCGCCTGACTTCGGCATTCTCTACGACCTGTACCACTCGACCGTGGAGGGCGAGGATGTCGCCGCCGAGCTCGCCAACGCGGGCGAGCTGATCCGCTATGTGCAGATCGCCGACGCTCCTGGGCGGGGCGAGCCCGGTTCAGGTTCGATCGATTGGCAGGCGCGTCTGGGCGAGCTGCGCGCGAGCGGCTACGAGGGCCCGGTCGGGTTGGAGTACTACCCGACGATCGAATCCGCCAAGTCGGTAAAGCTCATTCAAGAACTGGCGGCCGGGTCGTGAGCCACAACCGGTACCCCGCCGCCGTCGACGTAGCCATTGTCGGAAGCGGCCCGACGGCGTCGGCCTATGCGCGGATCCTCAGCGAAGAAGCGCCGGGCGTCACGATCGCCATGTTCGAAGTGGGTCCGACGGTCAGCAATCCGCCCGGCGCACACGTGAAGAACATCGAGGATCCGGAGCGCCGCAGCCACGCGCAGCGCGCCTCCGAAGGGCCCGGCGCCGGCTCGCAAACGGTGAACTCGCCGGGAGCCGTCAAAAGCGGTGACCGCTTGGCCCGTCCGGGCACCTTCCTGCTGCCGGACGGCTACGCCTTCCCGGACGAGGACGGCCTTCCGGTCGGGGCTATGTCCAGCAACGTCGGCGGCATGGCAGCTCACTGGACTGCTGCCTGCCCGCGTCCTGGCGGTCGGGAGCGCATCGCGTTCCTCCCCGACCTGGAACACCTTCTGGACGAAGCGGACCGCTTGCTGGGCGTCACGTCCCACGCCTTTGACGGCGCGCCGTTCTCGAATCTGGTCCGTGAGCGACTCGCCTCCGCGGTGGATGAAGGCCGCGGCCCGGCATTCCGAGTCAAGCCGATGCCCCTCGCCGTGCACCGGCGGGAGGATGGGTGCCTTGTTTGGTCCGGTGCCGACGTCGTCCTGGGTGATGTGACCCGCGCAAACCCTCGCTTTGAACTCTTTGACGAGTCGTTGGTGACGCGCGTGGTGCTCGACGACGGCAGGGCAGTTGGCGTCGAAGTCAAGAGCCGCCGCACAGGAGAGATCCACCCAGTGGCCGCCCGCTATGTTGTGGTGGGGGCTGATGCTCTGCGCACTCCGCAGCTGTTGTGGGCCTCGGGGATCAGGCCTGACGCGCTTGGACGTTACCTCAATGACCAGGCCCAGGTGGTGTTCGCCAGCAGGCTGCGTGACGTGAAGGCCGAAGATGGACAAATGGCAGCCAACGGCGCGCTCAGCCAGCAGAGCGGCGTGGCCTGGGTCCCTTACACGGACGAGATGCCTTTCCACGGCCAGATTATGCAGCTGGACGCCTCTCCTGTTCCGCTTGCTGAGGATGATCCTGTGATCCCCGGATCCATCGTGGGACTGGGCTTGTTCTGCGCCAAGGACCTCCAGCGCGAGGACCGCGTGGCGTTCGACGACGACACGCTGGATGCGTACGGAATGCCCGCCATGCGGATCCATTACCGCTTGACGGACCGCGACCATGAGGTACTCGAGCGCGCGAAGCAGGAAATTGTCCGCCTGGGCAACGCAGTGGGTGAGCCGCTCGACGAGAGCCCGTTCATCCTGCCGCCGGGGGCATCGCTGCACTACCAGGGCACCGCCCGGATGGGCGCTACCGACGACGGCGAGAGCGTGTGCTCTCCCGACGGTCAGGTCTGGCAGGTCCCCGGCCTCTTCGTCGCCGGCAACGGCGTCATCCCCACGTCCACAGCGTGCAATCCCACGTTGACCGCGGTGGCCCTTGCCGTCCGTGGCGCCCGTAAGATCGCCGAAGAATTGAGCACTCCTTTACTTATGTCAGAATCAGACAATAGAATGAGTAAATAATGAAGAAGTGGCCATTGAGCACATTTCCGCGCAAGGCACAGACAAGGAGGTCTCGATGATTGCCGACCGCATGATCGAGCAGGGAACATTCACCACACAGGGCGGCCGTACCGCCGTCGAGGTCCGCATCCCGTGGTATCGCGCCCTGCCGGGCTCGTGCATCGCCGGAGCATCGCTGACGGTCGACGGCGTCAGCGCCCCCGAGGATTCGCTGCGCTGGACCATGAACAACCGCACCTTCAGCTTCGAGGAACTTGTTGAGGAGACCGCTGAATGGTGGTTCCCCCTGGACTCGGCTGTCCTGTCCGGTGACCTGTCCCTGGCGGATGACGGGGCCGAGCACGAGGTTCGCGTGGATCTCAAGCTCTACATCCCGTACATCATCACAGACCACGGCGTGCTTCACATCGAAGAGCACGACACCAAGACCATGAAGGTGGCACAGCGATGACCAGCCTCGGCACGCCGATTCAGGGCGTCACCCTTTACAGCTTCACCCGCGCCTTCCACGCCCGGCAGTACGACCTCGATGGACTCATCCGCAAGGTGGCGGACGAAGGCTTTGGCCCGGGCCTTGAAGTCATTGGATTCTCGAGCCTTCGCGGTTTCCCTGACCAGATCGACGACGCCTTCGTTGGCCGGTTCCGCGACCTGGTTTCCGAAGTGGACCTGGTCCCCACCTCACTGGCCGTGAATGTGGATACCGGCATCCGCCGGGACCGCCTCATGAACCATGACGAGCTCGTCGAGTACATGCGGCGCCAGATCGAAGTCGCCGCCAGGCTCGGCTTCCCGATCGCCCGCGTGCAGATCTCGCTCACCCCCGACGCCATGGAAAGCCTGCTGCCCGTGGCCGAGAAGTATGGCGTAACCCTTGCGCTCGAAGTCCACGCAGACCAGCACGGGACCCACGAACGGATCCTCGCCCTTCGCGACCGATACGAGAAACTCGGTTCGCCCCTGCTCGGTTTCACCGCCGACTGGGGTGCCACCGTCAGCGGCTTTGCACCCTCGCTGCTGGAGGCCTACCGCCGTCGCGGAGCTTCCGAGGAACTGCTCCGACAGGTGGTGGAGATGTGGAACGGCTTCTATGCCGAAGGACCCCCCAACACCCAAAAGGCCCACGGTGAGCGCTTCGGTGCGTTCATTGGGCTGGCTGCGCGCAACGGCCGACCAGACCTTGGCATTGACTTCGCCATCAACGGAACAGGGCTCTTCGGTCCTGCGCCCGTCGACACCTGGCTGGAAATCATGCCGTGGGTTCGTCACGTCCATGGCAAGTTCTTCGGCATCGACGAGAACGGCGAGGAGCCCTCGGTTCCGGTGCGTGACCTCGTCCGACAACTGGTAGAGAACGGATACTCGGGTGCGATCTCCAGTGAATACGAAGGCTGGCACTGGAACAACTGGCAGGATCCGTTCGACATCATCCGCGGCGAGCAAGCCGTTCAGCGGTCAGCCGCGGCCAACGCCGGTTCGACGATGATCACCGACGCGTCAGAAGCCCGCCGCATCCTCAACAGCTACCTTGCCCAGCCCGTTCGCGGCTGAAAAAGAAGGGACAAAACCGACATGTCAGAAGGCATCGCTGGCTCGGGCATCGAGCTTGGCATCACCCTCTACTCTCTCACCTCTGAATTCGCCGCCGGACTCTACACGCCGGAGACGCTGATCAAGGCCGTCGCCGATGAGGGCCTGGGGCCCGGGGTGGAGTTCAACATCGCACAGATGCTTCGCACCTACCCCGACGTCGACGACGACTTCGTGCGCCTGTGGCGCGACAGCCTGGACCGTTACGGTTTGACGCCCAGCGCCGTGGGCACCAACCTGGACATGGGCCGCCGCAGAGACCGCGACATGACGCCCGACGAGGAGTACGAATTTTTCGCGGCGCAGTTGCGGACGGCCAACAAGCTCGGCTTTCACCGGGTGGTGATCCGCTCGGCGGGCAAGGAATTGCTCCGGAGTCTGCTTCCTCTGGCCGAACAGTACGACCAGAAGCTCGGCTACGAGATTCACGCACCCTCGGGTCCGAACGACCCGAAGATCCTGCAGATCCGGGAAATGTACGAAGAGCTCGGAAGCGACCGGCTGGGCTTCACTGCCGACTTCAGCTCCACCATGCACAGCCTTTCACCCACACTGTTCCGCACCCTGACGCAGATGGGGCTGCCCGAGGAGCACTTCGCGGTCATGCAGGAGGTCTGGCGCAAACCGCTGCCCATGCAGGAGCGGAACCAGGAGTTCGAAGACCACCTGCGCGCCAACAACTTTGATCCAGCCCGACTGGGGCCATTCACGCGTCTGGCATTCAACATGCACGGCCTGGTGCCCCCGGAGGAATGGCTGGACATCATGCCGCAGATCTTCCACGTCCACGCAAAGTTCTACGACATCGACGAGAACGGCAACGAACCTGCCATGGACATTCCCCGCATCGTGCGGCAGTTCGTCAAGGGTGGCTACAAAGGATACCTGTCCAGCGAGTGGGAAGGGCATGCGTTCGCGGACCTTGGCGAATCCGATCCCATCGACCTTGTCAAGAAGCAGCACGCGCTTATGCGCCGTGCCATCGAAGAGGCAGTGGTTCCGGCCTAGGGGTTTGGACGCCACCACTACGTTTAGCAAAGGAAAGCCATGGCAACTCATAATTCCCTCTTCCAGGACTCCGACGTCCGCAGGCATCCGGAGGGCGTTGCGGTTTCAGTGCAACTGCCCTGGTACCGCAGTCTTTGGCTGTCGGCAGTGGACGACGTCGCGGCCACGGTCAACGGCGTCGAGATTCCGAAGGACTCCCTGCGCTTCGAGCTGCAGGGAAAGTCGTATTCCATTGCGGAGCTTCCCGGGCAATGGCAAACCCTGTGGTTCGTCGCCGATCGACCGGACGTGATCATTCCCTTGGCGCGCGTCCCCGAGGCTGGCGAGGAGATCGACGTCGAAGTCATCCTGACCCTGCGACTGCTCTATATGCAGATCGCCCCAATGCGTTACGTCGGGAACCGGGTAGCGGTTGAGCGCAAGGTAGTGCTCGCATGAGCGGCCTGAGAGTGGCCATGATCGGATACGGCTTCATGGGTGCGGCGCACTCCCAGGGTTGGCGCACCGGACCGCGAGTGTTCGACCTGCCCGCCGAGCCGGAAATGGCGGTGATTGTCGGACGCAATGCCGACGCCGTGGAAGAAGCAGCCCGAAAGTGGGGTTGGGCCGAGTCAGCCACCGATTGGCGGGAAGTCATCGCCCGCGATGACATAGACATCGTCGACATCGTGACCCCGGGGGACTCACATGCCGAGATCGCGATCGCGGCGCTCGAGGCCGGGAAGCACGTGCTGTGCGAGAAGCCGCTGGCCAACACGGTGGCCGAAGCCGAAGCAATGGCCGAAGCTGCGGAACGTGCCGCTGCCCGGGGCATCCGGGCGATGGTGGGGTTCACGTACCGGCGTGTTCCGGCTGTGACCTTCCTTCGCAACCTCATCGCGGAGGGCGTAGTCGGCACCGTGCACCAGGTGCGGGCTTCGTACCGGCAGGACTGGCTCGTAGACCCCGAGATGCCGCTGGCTTGGCGACTGCAGAAGGAACACGCAGGTTCGGGGGCCCTCGGTGACATCGGAGCCCACGCGATCGACCTTGCCCAGTTCGTGACCGGCATGCACCTGGAGAAGGTCTCCGGCACCATTGACACCATCGTGAAGGAGCGGCCTCTGCCCGTCTCTGCGTCGGGCTTGTCCGGCAAAGGGGCTCCTGTGTACGGACAGGTCACCGTGGATGACATCGCCATATTCGCGGGCCGTTTTGAATCCGGGGCGCTGGCTTCATTCGAGGCGTCGCGCTTCGCGACAGGCCGGAAAAACGCGCTGGCCATTGAGGTTTCCGGAGACAAGGGAGCCCTTGCTTTCGACCTTGAGGACCTGAACAATATCCACTTTTATGATCGCACTGCACTTGCCGACCGTCAGGGCTTCCGGAAGATCCTCGTCACGGAGTCGGAGCATCCCTATGTTTCGGCGTGGTGGCCCGCCGGCCACATGCTCGGGTATGAACATGGGTTCTCCCACCAGGTCAAGGATCTAATTGAAGGCATCGCAGAGGGCACGGACCCGCACTCGACGTTCGCCGACGGCCTGAGGGTACAAAGGGTGCTCGATGCCGTTGAACGGAGTTCGGAGAACGACTCGGCATGGACCCGCGTCTCCGTAGACATTCCGGCCCACGCCGGTTAGGGGAGAACATGGCACGACCTATCACACTCTTTACCGGTCAGTGGGCTGACTTGCCGTTCGAAGAAGTTGCTCGGCTCGCCGGAGAGTGGGGCTACGACGGTCTTGAAATCGCCTGCTGGGGAGACCATCTGGATCCGTGGCGTTGGGATGACGACGCCTATGTGCAGGGCAAGTTGGACGTACTCAAACGCCATGGCCTGAAGGTTTGGACGATCTCCAACCACCTCAAGGGCCAGGCGGTGTGTGATAATCCGATCGACCAGCGGCACCGTGAGATTTTGTCCGACATGGTGTGGGGCGACGGCGAACCGGAGGGCGTCCGCCGTCGGGCCGCCGAGGAAATGAAGCACACCGCGAGACTCGCGGCGAGACTGGGTGTGAAAACGGTGACCGGGTTCACTGGTTCATCAATCTGGAAGTACGTGGCGATGTTTCCGCCTGCGAGCGAGAAGATGATCGACGCCGGATACCAGGACTTCGCGGACCGGTGGAATCCGATCCTTGACGTCTTCGACGAGTGTGGTGTCCGCTTCGCGCACGAGGTGCACCCGTCGGAGATCGCGTACGATTACTGGACGACAGCCCGCACCTTGGAGGCGATCGGACACCGCAAGGCCTTTGGCCTCAACTGGGATCCGAGCCACATGGTCTGGCAGGACATCGACCCTGTCGGCTTCTTGTGGGACTTTCGTGACCGCATTTACCACGTGCACTGCAAGGACACGAAGAAGCGCTTGGCCAATGGCCGCAACGGCCGTCTCGCGTCCCACCTGCCCTGGGGCGACCCGCGCCGCGGCTGGGACTTCATTTCGACGGGCCACGGTGACGTGCCGTGGGAGGACGCTTTCCGGATGCTCAACGCCATCGACTACCGGGGGCCACTGTCGGTCGAGTGGGAGGACGCCGGCATGAACCGGCTTGTCGGCGCCCCCGAGGCCTTGGGGTTCGTTCGAAGGCTCTCAAGTTACGAGCCCTCGGCGGCCGCTTTCGATGCGGCCTTCAGCACTAAATAGCACCAAGGAAGAGCGGCGGCCGGCTGCAGTATCTGCTGCGGCCGGCCGCTTTTGTGCGTTCAGCGGCTAACGCTCGACGGCGGTCGCCACCTGAGGCGGGTCACGCCGCCGTCGCTGGCCCCGGCAGCTTTACGTTCGAGGGCGGTCGTCACCCTGGAGGGTGGCGCCCCCCAGTGCACCCTCGGCAAGTGCCGAAGCTGCAAGCGCTAAGTGGCGTCGCGTCATGTCGGTGGGATCATCCTGGAGCCATTCGTGGCCGCCCCATTCGCTGGTGAGCGTGCCCGCAAATCCGTTGCGACCCAGGAGGCTGCCAAGATCGTGAAGCGGCTGCGAAACGCGCCCATCGGCGTCGTCCAGATCCCAGAACTTCAGGTGGAAGGCGCCAATCAGGGGAAAGATGTTTTCCAAATCCGAGGCGTCGCTGCGGCCGAAGCGGATCAACAGATTCATGAAGAGCGTGTGGATTTGCTGAGGAACCTTTCCGGAGCGCAGCAGGACCGTCACGGCGTCGAGTGTGGCAGGGTCCTGCCACTCCTCGGCCAGGCGCTTGAGCAGTTCGGTGGGCACGTCCGCGCGACTAAGTTCCTCCAGATAGCTCATAGGAAGGGCAGGCATCAACATGCTGATGTCCACCAGCACGCGAACGTGGTCGTCTGCGAGCCCGGCTATACAATCCAGGGCCGGCGCTATCGCGGGGTTATGCGGATTCTGCTGCCCTTGGATTTCCTCATAGAGCACGAGGTCGAGGTCATGCAGTACGGGCTGCACCAGTCCGAGCAGTTCGGCGCCCGCCTGGCCGATCGGCAGCCGGATTCCGGTAGCGCCGACCCGGTGGGCGGCTCGTATTTGGGGGACGAGGAAATCCAGGCGTTCCTGCGTGGTTCGGCGGTTCGTGGGGGAGGTGAAGTCGTCAAGGCTGCCGCCCATAATACTGATGCGTCCTCCGTTTGCGGCCACGGATTCGCGCAACTCGTCCACCTCGGCGTCCTTCGGATCCGGAAAGGACCGCCAGAGCAGTCCGGGCTCCAGTTCGATTGTGTCCACCACGCGCTCCGCCACGATGCCGGTGACGATGTCCAGGGCCGAGCGGCGTGCGGCTGTGACCTCCGGCGTCCAGTTGAAGGAGCTCGCGCAGAGGGTCCAATTGTCGGGAATTCCGGGAGTCATGGCACCTTCCCAAATAGGCATGTTAATGACAAACTTATGTCACTTTTAGGATAAAGGATGGAAAGCATGCTGCAAACCGCTTTGCGGGACGACGCGCTCGCGTCCACTTCTGAGGGTTTTGAACTGAGGATCGGCCTTCCGTGGATTCGCTCGATGCCTTTGTCCAGCGTGTCGTCGCTCGAGTTAGTGATAGACGATGAGCCGATGCCTCCGACCGCGCTCAGCGCCCTGCTTGGTGAACGGCGGGTGCCGGCATCATCGTTGCAAGCGGAATCGGGCTGGTGGTTCGTGCAGGATCGCCTTGTCATCGCTGGTCAGCGCAGACTGGGCCCAGGTGAGCACACGGTATCCGCTGGCTTTTGGCTGCTTGTCCCCTACCTGCAGGCCGGGCCGGGATCGCCCCTCATCCTGCCATTCCACCTCAAGTCCCGGCTGCAGCTCGACCATGCCCACGTTCCCAGCGTCTCTTGCGACGTCGCCTGAGTCGAGCCGAGGCCTTAACGCTTACTAGTTCACCGTTACGCTTCTTGGGGAAGGCAGGCCCTCGGCAAACCAGCGCGGGAAAGTCACTTCGAAGAGCTGCTCAAGGGCCAATTCGGCGCCACCCCGTAGCGGTTCCCGCGCGTCATTGACCGAGAGGACAATGCTGAGGTCACGGGTGGCCAGCGGGAGTGACAACTCGTAAACGCGCTGGCGAACCTCTGCCAGGAATACTTCGCCGGCGGCGGCCATTGCGCCGCCTATGACGATCACCCCTGGATTGAACAGATTGACCAGTGCAGCGATGGATTCGCCAATCACTCGCGCCGATTTTTGAATGAGCGTGATGGCGAGCGGATCTCCATCCTCCGCGGCGCGGGCAATTCCCTCGGGGGTGATTGCCTTCCCATTGCTGCCAAGGGCCGATGCGCCGGCCGTTCCTTCGTGGATTGCCGTCTCAGCGTCGCGGACGAGGGCCCAGCCGCCGGCCACGGCTTCCAGGCAACCGATCTTGCCGCAGCGGCAGGCGGCGTTTGAGCCGGCCACCTTTACGTGGCCGATGTCACCCGCAGCCCCGTTGGCGCCGCGATGTATGCGGCCTTGGGAGAGTAGCCCTGCCCCGATTCCCGAGCCGACTTTGCAGTAGATCAGGTCGGCGTTGACGTCGCGTCGGCGCGCGCGTTCCCCAAGTGCCAGAAGGTTGACGTCATTGTCCACCCAGACGGGCGCACTGTAACGTCGCTCGAATGGTCCGCGCACATCAAAACCGTTCCAGCCGGGCATGATCGGAGGTGCTACCGGGCTTCCGCTTTCAAAATCCACCGGACCCGGAACCCCCACCACGACCCCCCAAGTCGGCACCTTGGCGACTCGATCGAGCAGTTCGTCGATGCGGGTCATGACGACCTCGAGAGTCTCCTGGGGGCCGCGGGCAATCTCCCAGTATTGGTGGGTTTCGTCGAGTATCTCGCCGTCCAGATTGGCGATCCCCACGCGGATGTGCAGGGCGCCAAGTGCGCAGATAATGATTCGGCCCTGCTCGGCGCGAAACCGCAATGTTCGAGGTGCCCGGCCGCCCGAAGAGGCTCCGAATACGCCATCGCCCAAATAGCCCATTTGGATCGCCTGGTCTACCCTCTGCGTGACCACCCCGCGCCCCAAGCCGGTTACTCGGCCGATCTCGGGCCTTGTGGTGACTTCCCCCGTGCGCACAAGGTTGACGATGCGCAGCAGGCTCGTCACTTCATCCGTTTGTGCTCCGAACCGAAGTGTGGACTCTGATGTCATGATTACGATTCTCCCATATTCCTGCCCACTAAGGTGCAAGCGGCGGCTACTATAGCCAAAACTATGTCTACTTTGGAGCGAACATGACAAAAGTGGAGAGATTGCTATGCCTTGGAACGTAGGCCTTATTGGCGCCGGTCCCGGGGTTGCGGCGCTGCACCTGGCGACTCTGGGGCGAGTTGACCAGATTTTTCGGATCGTACACATCTCAGATGCGGGGAGTGGCCGTGCCCAATCGCTGGCAGAGAGATACGGTGCACGCTGGTCCCAGGGGGACGAGGCCTTGCTCGCTGACCCGGAAGTGGAAGTCGTGGCCGTCTGCAGCCCGCCCTCTGAGCATGCCCGGCAGATCCTCGCGGCCGTCGCGGCGGGTAAGCGGGCAGTCATGTGCGAGAAGCCGCTCGCAACCAGCCGGCTCGAAGCCAGCGCGGTGATTGCGGCGTGCAGGGCTGCCGGTACGGCACTCCTGGTGGGGACAAACCACTTGTTCGACACGGCTTGGGGGCGTGCAAAGCACCATCTGGTTGCCTTTGAAGGCCGCGCGCAGACCGTCTCCGTGACGCTCGCCCTCCCGCCGAACGACCGGTATCATCGCCTGGTCGCGGAGGTCGGGCCATATCTTCCCTCGCACCGGGGTCGGCCGGATCTCAGTGACCCCGTGATTGCAGCGGACGTCCTTCGGCAACTGGTGACCGGACTTGCCGTACACGACCTTCCGGCTTTGCGGGATATTGCGCCGGTCCTGGAAAAAGTCGAGTACGCCCGGCTGGTTCCACCCGTGGGGTATGTTGTCGGGTACCGCGCCAGTGGTGTACTAGTGCAATTGGTGGCGACGATGATTCCGCATGGACCCGACGCCCTATGGCGCATGAGTATCGCAACCACGGAGGATCGAATAGAGGTTGATTTCCCTCCGGCCTTCGTCCATGCTGGCAGCGCCGTGATTCGCGTCCGAACCGCCGACGGGCGTTGGACGACGTACCGGAGGGATCTCGAGGACGGGTATATTTCCGAATGGCGCGCTTTCGCCGCACTCATAGAAGGCGTTGCGCCCACGGAGTACGACGATTTGCTCGCAGACGCCTACTACGCGATTGACATAGCGGATGCGGCCGTGTCGAGGCTGCGTGCTGAGGCGCCGCGATGATCGGGGAGGGCGCTGCCGTGCCTGTGTTCACCTCGCTTCCGGCGTATCGGGCCGCCGCGGCCGAACTGCCGCTGAGTACGCGCCTCACGACGACTGTGGGGGGATCGGTCGCCGTCGTGCCCGGAGCAGGGGAATGGTGGAAGGAGGCGGCGGAGGCGCGGCGGCAGTCCGCCGCCGCGATCGTGGTTGTGGATCCGGTCGAAGCGCCCGCGAGTGCCGTGGAGATGCTTCACCAGCGGTGCAAAGGAATTCCTGTAATCGTCGAGCGTCCCCGTTTGCGTTCCGATGTCGTCGCTGATGCGCGCGCGGGGAGGGCAGGGATTCCGGCTCGCGTGGTGATGGTGGAATGTGCGTCGCTTGACTCGGAGTTCGAAGCGGTTGTTCGTGATGCGATCGGATGGGCCAGGGTGTTCGATGGGGGATCCCTGAGGGTCCGTTCCGTCAGTGCAACGCCTCGCAGCCGCATGGGCCTGCTTGAGTCGGCTAGTGCAGCCGGGGCACTTCCGATAGCCCTGAGCGCGACAACCCTGGCAGGACGCGAGGAGGGGGGCCTCGTCCGGGTGCTGGTTCTCGCTGAGGTACTTTCTTCGGTCACCGTGGACGTCCCTGCCGGGTTGATGTGCGTTGAGAATTCCACTTCCGAGGGCACATTGAGGATGCCGACGCGATTTGAGGCCTCGGCTCGCCTTTCGCTCCGGCGGGCCCTCGAAGCACTGGCGAGTGGCGAAGCTTTGGCCGATCTGGAGGAGCTTCTTCACGATAGCCGACTGGCGGCCGCCTTCTCGCGGCCAATCCAGGGCGATGGTCTTGAATAGCTGGCCGCTACAAGGGAGAGGCGGTGGTGCGGTCAACTTCAATGTCGCTTTCAGTCATTCTTTAGTTGATTATCTACTAAAGCCGCCTCTATGATGGTAAAGACGCCGGGGTTCCTCCGAACCCGTTCTCCGCCGTGCTGATGCGGCTGAGGCACAAAACGTCGCGTCGACGGCCCGATCGTTCGGGTAGATCACAATGTCACTTTCGCCTTTCAGGCTCCGCCTCCTCGTCGTCTCACTACTGACTGTGTCCTTCATCGGGGCGCTCGATCACACCGTGGTCTCCACCTCGCTCGCAACAATTGCGGGCGAGCTGGGGGGCCTCAGGCTCATGAGTTGGGTGGTGGTCGGCTACACCCTCGCAAGCACTGTGCTGTTGCCCGTCCTTGGCAAACTTGGCGACGTGCTCGGTCCTCGGCGGGTGTTCCTGTCCTCCCTCGTTGTCTTCATCCTCTCGTCGCTTGCCTGCGGATTCGCCCCGACAATAGAGTGGCTCATCCTTGCGCGCGTCGTGCAAGGAATGAGTTCCGCAGGCCTGCAGCTGATGTCGCAGACGATCATCGCCCGCGTCACCACGCCACGCGAACGCCCCCGCTACATGGCCATCATCGGGGCAGCGTTCCCTTTTGCTATCCTGATCGGCCCAGTGCTCGGCGGTGCCATAACCGACTATTGGGGCTGGTCGTGGGTGTTCTGGATTAACATCCCGGTCGGCGCAGCGGCCCTCGTGCTCGCATTCATTGGAGTGCCTTATCTCGAGTGCAGCCCGGGGCGTCGTAGCTTTGACGTCGCCGGGGCGACCACTTTCACCATCGGGCTGGTGTCTCTCGTACTGGCGGCTACCTGGGTAGCGGAACGCAGCGCCGGGACCGAGACCGTCGTCGCACTCGCGGTCGCCATTCTGGGGTTTGTACTTTTTTTCTACATTGAACGGCAGTCGCCCGAGCCGATCGTCCCTCTACGGCTATTTGCGAACCGGATGATTACAGCCAGTACCGCGCTGTCGGCGATCATCGGCGTCGGGCTGTTTTCCATCACGGCCTATCTGCCCACATATTTCCAAATGTCATACCGGACCAACGCAACGGTGTCGGGGCTCGTTCCCATGGCGACAGTGTTCGGGATGCTGATAAGCAATCTCTTCACGGGCTGGCTAGCCAGCCGAACAGGGCGCTATCGGGTTTTCCCGATTTTGGGTACATCGCTTGGGGCAGCGGGACTTCTTGGCATGGCACTGCTGCCCGTGGGACTGCCTATCTGGGTGCCGATGCTCGTCATGGGGATCGTCGGAATCGGTACAGGTTCCTTCATGAGCCTGATCGTCGCCGTCGTCCAGAGTGCGGCACCGCAGAGTCAGATAGGCACGGTCACCGCCACGATCAACCTGGTACGCCAGGTTGGGTCCACCCTCGCCACGGCGATCATTGGTGGCGTGATCGGCTTCGGTGTGGCGGTTCTTCTGCCTGCGGAAGTGGACGCTGCCAGCCTGACTCCCCATTTTGTCCAGGGAGCAGCGCCGAGTCTTCAAACGAACATTGCGCAGATATACAGCGACGTTTTTCGACCGATCTTCATTGCCCTCGGGATCACCTATGCTCTCGGCATCATTGCCGCGGTCCTGCTCCCGCCCGGACGTCTGTCCGACGAGCCCGAATCCTCACGTCAAACGACACCTGAAACCCTTTCCGCCTGAGCTCCCGAAGGAGACGATATGTCCCAGAACCCCACCATCGCCATTGTCGGCAGCGGCCCGATCGGCTCGGCGTACGCACGGGTCCTCCTCGAAAGACTCCCCTCAGCCCGCGTCGTGATGTTCGAAGCCGGCCCGCAGCTCACGGAACGTCCGGGAGAAAGCGTGAGAAACATCGCCGATCCGGAAGAAAAAGCGCGGGCGCGGGAGATCTCCCAGGGTCCACAAGCCGGATCCCACCGTGAATCCCTAGGTCTCCCCGCAGGCACCGTAGCGGAGGGCATGTTCACTGCCCGCCAAGGCACTCACCTGCTCGATTTCGGCGGCGAGGGCTCCGCGCACGCGCCAACTTTTCCGGCGGCCGCGGCAGCCACCAATGTCGGAGGCCAGGGTGCGCACTGGACCTGCGCGACCCCATCGCCTGCCTTCAGCGAGAGGATCCCGTTCATCGCGAACAGGGAGTGGGATGAGCTCATCCGCACCGCAGGAGAGCTCCTGCACGTGCAAAGCGCCGCGTTTGCCGATTCCGCAGTGGGAGGCGCCATTCGGTCCCTCCTCGAGGAGGAGTTTGGCGACAAGTTGCCGGAAGGTTATGGGGTGGGCACGCTTCCTGTCGCTGGTGACCCGCAACCCGACGGATCCATGCGCTGGGCCGGTGCCGATGCTGTCCTCGGACCGCTCATTGACAAGGATTCCCCTCTTTCTGCGCAATTCGAGCTCCATGACCTCACCCTGGTTCGACGCATCGACCTTGAGGCTACTCGTGTCACGGGGGTGACGGTCGAGGACCTCCGTACCGGCGAGACATCACTTGTTGCCGCTGATGTTGTGGTTGTCGCGGCGGACGCATTCCGCTCTCCCCAGCTCCTCTGGGCCTCTGGCATCCGCCCGTCCGCACTTGGCCACTACCTCACCGAGCATCCGGTGGTTATCTCGACAGTGGCTCTGGACGCCGAGAAGATGATGCGGTTCGCCACTGAGGAGGATCTTGCCGCCGAGCTTGCCCGTCGCGCTATGAATCCTGCTGATCCTGTCGCGGCCGTTAACCGCATCCCATTTTCAGAACCGGACCATCCCTTCTCCGTGCAGGTGATGTATGCGGAGACAACGCCTTTCCCGATGGAACCGCGGACCCCGTACGCGAACAACCGGTGGGGATACGTCAATATGGGATACGGCATGCGAAAGCAACCTCGTTATGAGGACGGTGTAACTTTCGATGACAAGGAGCCGGACTACCGAGGCCTTCCGAATATGACCATCACGTATTCACTGACCGAACGGGAACACGCCGAGATTAAGGAAGCGACCCTGCGCCTGCGTCGCGCCGGGGGAGCGCTTGGTGTGTTCGTTGCGGAACCTCGTCTCATGCCCAATGGATCAAGCCTCCACTACCAGGGGACGATGCGCATGGGTGAGAAAGACGATGGCACTTCGGTGGCCGATCCATGGTCGAGAGTGTGGGGATACGACAACCTCCTTGTCGGCGGTAACGCCCTGATTCCGACGGCAACCGCGATGAATCCGACCCTCATGAGCGTCGCCATTGCCGTGCGCGGCGCGCGCAAGTTGGCGGACGAGCTCAGCTTCACGACTGCGGTGGCATCCAAGGGCCCAGATGTGACGGAACGCCGCTGAGCGAAGAGTCCCCAGCGGACCGTTAGCCTGTATGGGTGGCCTGGAGGGGACAGGTGGATAACCTATGGGTATGAAGAACCTTGACCTGAACTTGCTGCCCCAACTTCAGGTCCTGCTGGAACTGCGCAACGTCTCCCGGGCGGCTGAGCGCCTCCAGCTCAGCCAGCCGGCCACGAGCGCCGCAATGGCCAGGCTCAGGCGGCATTTCGACGACGAACTCCTCGTGCGCACCGGCCGCAGCTACGCACTCACCCCGTTCGCGCAGGCGCTGGTCCCGCTGGTGGATGAAGCCATGCTTCATATCCAACGGGCCACGCGCGTGCGTTCCGGCTTCGATGCCGCTACGAGCGAAAGGGAGTTCGTCATCGCGGCCTCGGACTACGCGGCGGCACTGATTGTGGGGCCGCTGAGGGGAATTCTGCAGGAGGGGGCCCCTAAGGTTTCGGTGGATTTCGTCCCGACCGCGGCCACCGGCATCCAGGGCCGGATGGCTGACTACTCCAAGATCGACCTGCTGGTGGGGCCCACGGGCTACCACATGCAGGGCGCCACGAAGCAGCTGTTCCGGGACAGTTTTGTAGCCGTTGTGGATGCCGGGAACCCGCTGCTCCACCAGCCCCGCCTGACGCTGGAGGACCTCACCACGGTCCCTCACGCCGTCGGCTACTTTGGCGAGGGCATCAGCACCCCGGCGGACAAGCTGTTTGAAGCACGTGCCCTTAAGCGCCGCGTGGCAGCCGCGGTTGCGGGGTTCCTGTCGCTGCCGCTCCTGGTCGAAGGCACGGACCTGGTCGCGTTGGTTCCGCGAATGCTGGCGTCACGGGCCCAACGCGGCGCAGACATTGCGGTGCTGGAGTTCTCCCAAGAGATCGAGGCCTCCCTGGTTGAGGCCATGTACTGGCATCCATCGCAAACAGAGGATCCTGCGAGCGTCTGGCTGCGCTCGGTGGTGCAGCGGGCGTGTTCGCGGCTCCACGAGTTGTTTCCGGTCGCGGCCCATCCAATAACTATCCACGACGCGGATACCACGTAGAGCCAACGAGCCATTCCCCTTCCGCGCAGTCCCTGCGAAAGTCGGAGAAACGTACTTCGGAAGGAACTCCCATGCCTGTTTTCAACCAACGCCTGGCCGGCAAGACGGCCGTCATCACAGGAACTGCCAGCGGCCAGGGGAGGGCAGCCGCGCTCGCCTTCGCTGAAGCAGGCGCCTTGGTGATCGGTTGCGATATGGACGACGACGGCGCCGCGGCCACGGTGGCGGAGGTCACCAAGGCAGGTGGCCGGATGAGCAGCAGCCGGGTGGATCTCACGGACGAGGCTGCGGTGGCGTCGTGGGCCCGGGACGTTGCCGCCACCCACGGCCAGGTCCACATCCTGTACGCCAACGCGGCCGTGACCCGGTTCGCCGCGGTGGACCAGCTCACATTCGCGGACTGGAAGTGGAACGTGGCGCATGAAATGGATGTGGTCTTCCTGCCTGTGCGGTATTTTTGGCCGCAGCTGGTCCTGGCGCAGAACGCGGCCATCATCCTGGTGGGCTCCACGGCAGGGGTCACCGGGTCCATGACCAACGGTCGCCTGGCCCACACTGCCACCAAAGGGGCCGTGGTGGCCATGACCAAGCAGCTCGCCGCGGAAGGCGCTCCTCATGGTGTGCGCGTGAATGCCGTCAGTCCGGGGATGATCCGCACCGCAGCAACTGAGGGCAACCTGCTTGCTCCGGATCACCCGATGCGGACCATCGCGGGCAGTATCCCGTTGGGCCGGATAGGCACTCCGGACGAGGTCGCCCAGTGTGCCTTGTTTCTGGCTTCGGACGAAGCCTCATACGTGACTGGGGTCAATCTGATGGTCGACGGCGGCTGGTCGGCCGTTTTGCCAGGCTAACTGGATCGGCGGGGCGTGCGTGAAGCCGCGTTAGCGCATGGAGTCAGAGACCGACTTGGCCCCGCCGTGGCCAGTCTGGCCGCCGTCCACGGGGATCTCGGCGCCCGTGACGAATGAGGACAGGGGGCTGAGCAGGAACAGCACGACGCCAGCCACTTCATCAACGCTTCCGGTGCGGCCCAGCGGGGTCTCGGCCAGCGTGGCCTGCCTGAACTCTGGCTTGGCGCCGGCCGTCATGGGCGTTTCAATGAAGCCGGGATGGACGGTGTTCACGCGGATCCCGCGAGGGCCCAGCTCCATGGCCGCCACCTGCGAGAGGCCACGCAGGGCCCATTTGCTCGCGGTGTAGGCCACAGGATAGTGCGCGCTAAGGCCCGCCACGGATCCTACATTCACGATCGACGCGCCGGCGCGCATGTACGGGGCGAGGGCCTGGATGCCCAGCAGCGATCCGGCGACGTTTACGTCGTACACCTGGTGAAGGTCTGCCACCGAGGCATCCATGAGCCGGCTGCGCTGAGTGATGCCCGCGTTGTTGACGAGGCCATCCAGGCGCCAGCCCTGAGACCCAACCCAGTTCCCCAAGGCTGCCCAGGCTGAAGGGTCGGTGACGTCAAGCTGCCGGTAGAGCAGGCCTGCGCCGTCCGAAGAGCAGGGAGCTGCCACCGAGGCCAGCCCGGCAGGCATTTCTGCTGCCAGATCAGTAGCGATGACGCGTGCCCCGGCGTCGACAAGGAGCCGCGCTTCGGCGGCTCCCTGGCCTTGGCCGGCCCCGGTGACCACCACGGTGCTGCCTTGGAGCCGGAGGGATACCATCTAGAGTCCCCTGGAGGCTGGCTGGGCGGTCCTGGCACGTGCCCGTGGTTTGGCGGGGACCCGGGTCATGGCGTCCCGCCGTTCGCCTACGGTATTTTCGATGGTCCCGATTCCTTCCACCGACATCCGGACCGCGTCGCCGGTCCTCAGCGGCGGTGGTGTCTTTGAGCCGGTCCGTCCCCACAGCTCGGCGAGGCAGCCACTCCCGCAGGTTCCGGAGCCAAGCACGTCGCCCGGACGGACCACTGAGTCCTGCGAGGCGTACGCGACGAGTTCAGCGAAAGGCCAGGCCATGTTAGAGAGCAGGTCCTGCCCGATGATGACCCCGTTCACTTCCACGGTCATGGACAGCGGCAGGAACCCCTCGTCGTCGTGCTGGTGCCCAAACTCGTCTGCCGTCACAATCCACGGGCCCAGCGTGCTGGCGAAATCCTTGCCCTTGCACGGCCCTAAACCCACCTTCATCTCGCGCCGCTGCACGTCCCGGGCCGACCAGTCATTGAGCACGGTGTATCCGAAGATGTGCCGGTGTGCCTGGGCGGCGGAGAGGTTGCTCCCGTTGCTTCCGGGAACATGACCGACGACGGCGGCGACTTCTGTTTCGAAGTCCAGTTCGTTGCAGCCGGCCGGAACCCCGATGACCTCGCCGGTTGCCCGCGCTGTGTGCGGGTTGGTGAAGTAGAACGTGGGTGCCTCGTACCATTCCGGAACCACCCCGGCCGCGCCGTCGATGCTTTTGCGGACACCTTCGACGTGCTCTTCGAACGCCACAAAGTCCCGCATGGTGGCCGGGACCAGTGGGGCCAGCAGTTCGACGTCGGCAAGCGGCGTCGGCGTGGACTGCCGGAGGGTCTGTTCGGCCAGCCGGAGGGTGGCCTCGAGGCCGGATTCAAGCAGGCCGTTCACTGTCTGTCCTTGAGGCAGGGCATGGCAGGAATCGCCGGAAACGAACCCTGAATAGGTTCGGCCGTCGTGGTTCCAGCGTGCGATCTTGACCATGGAGGTGTTCCTTAGGCGATGGGGCGGGCGGTCAGGGCGGCAGCGGCGATGCCAAGTCTTGCGGCGTTGCCGGCCCGTATTTTCGCCGCAGCATCCGCGGGGAGGGCCGCGGCGGCAAGGGCCGCGACGGGATCATTCACGCCCATGTCGAAGGGGTAGTCCGAGCCCAGCAGGACCCGGTCCGCTCCGGCGGCGGCCACCAGCGCCCGGAGCTCGTCGGGGCTGTGCACAAGGGAATCAAAATGCAGCCTCTTCAGGTACGACGACGGCGGTTCGGCGCAGGTGCGTGCTTCCGGCCGGACCTTCCAGGCGTGGTCGGACCTGCCGAGTTTGGTGGGCAGGTATCCGCCGCCGTGCGCTGCGATGACCGTCAGGTCCGGGTGCCGGTCGAGGACACCGCTGAAGATCAGGTGGGACAACGCCACCGCGTTTTCGGCCGGTTGGGAGACGGTGTTGGCGAGGTAGAACCGGTCCAGGCGCTCGTCCAGCGAGCAGCCAAAGGGGTGGAGGAACACGATCGCCTTCAGTTCTTCCGCCCTGGTCCAGAAGGCTTCGAGTCGCGGGTCGGAGAGTTCCACTGTGGGTCGTTCGGCGTCGCCGGGAGTGGCGGCGAAGGATCCGATCTCCACGCCCGCGAGCCCGCACCCCAGCACGGCATCCTCCATGGCTTCCACCATGAGCTTCGGGTGCTGGAGCGGGACAAGGCCGAGTCCGTTGAGTCGGTCCGGTGCCTGGTCCACGAGGGCACGGATGGACCTGTTTGCCCGGCGTGCCAGTTTGAGGGAGAGCTGTTCGCCGGCGAAGTAGTAAAAATGCGAGGGCGAGGGCGAAACGAGCTGGACGTCGACTCCGGCGGCGTCCATGTCGGCAAGGCGGCGGTCGAGGTCCGTCAGCTGCGGCCAGCGTTCCTTGATCATCTTCCCGGAAGCAGCCATGGAGGGGCCCCCGTTGCGGCGCACCTCAAGCTCCTGCTGTGCCGCGAACCCGGCCGGGTCGTCGTCGGCCACGAGCTGCTGCAGTCCAGGCAGCAAGGCGTGGGCGTGGACGTCCACCACCGCTGTGGCTGAAGATTGTGCGCTCATGCTTTTTCCTTCAACATCATGGACAGGGAGTGCATCAAACCGGGCACATCGGCGTCCCGGACGCCGTCGAGCATCCACTGCCCCAGCTGGACAGAGGCCTGGACCACGGCCCGGGCGCGGTCCAAGCGGCGGTCGGAGAACTCTTTCCAAAGCGTCTCGGTCAGTTCGTCCCGGGTGGTCAGCAGCTCGGCGAGGACGGCCGCGTCCTCCACTGCCATCGCTGCCCCTTGCGCCACGGTGGGCGGGCAGCTATGCGCGGCATCGCCGATGATTACCGTGCGGCCGCGGTTCCAGGGGCCATCCACCAGGTGGGTGGTGAACTTGGTGTAGTTGACGCGGGCGCTGTGGTCCAGGTTGGCCCGGATCTCGTTCCAGGGCCCGCCGTAGGCTGCGGCGAGCCGGGACATGATCTTGGGACCGTCCTCCTGGTTGCGTTCCTGCGCTTTCTCCACGAGGTAGGCGTAGATAGTGTCCGGGCCGGTGGGGCAATAGCCGGCGATGTAGCACGGGCCGCCGTAGGTGAGGTCGGTGCGGACCACGTCCTCGGGCCGTTCCACGAAGGCACGCCAGATCCCCATGCCGGTGGCAACAGGCTCGACGTTGATGCCGATCCCGCGGCGGACCGCCGAGTGCAGTCCGTCCGCACCGATGAGGAGGTCGTAGCCGTGGCTGGCGCCGTCGGCCGTGTGGACGGTGACGGAACCGCCGACGTCCGTCACACCCGAGACGGTCTTGCCGTAGCTGATGGCCGCCCCCGCCTGCAAGGCGCGTTCCCGGAGGATGGCGGTGAGCTCGGGGCGGTACATCCCGAGAGTGGCCGGCAGGTCGTCGCCGCCGGTCCGGATGTCCTCGAGCACGGCAAGGACGGTTCCCTCCGGGTCGGGGGCGCGCAGGCCCAGCGTGCTGAAAGCGAAACCTTTTTCCTCGATCCGGTCCCAGACACCGAGCTGCCGGAAGATCCGCAGGGCGTTCCCCTGCAGGGTGATCCCCGAACCAAGGGTCTGCGGTTCGTCGGCCCTTTCCAGGATCTCTACCTCGACGCCGGCATCTGCCAGCAGGATGGCTGCGGTCAGTCCCGCGGCTCCCGCTCCGACGATTCCGACTTTCTGTACTGCTGCCATCTGGAACTCCTTTGTAGTGACGGCGGAATGTGTTGATGATGCGACGATGCCGCCGCGGGCCTGCTACCTCAATGCGATCGGGTTCACCGGGGAGCCTACCGCTCCGGTGATGGGAAGCGGTGCCGCGGTCAGCAGGAAGTCATACCTGCCGTCCTCTGCGCAGGCTACGGCGAGGCCGTCCGGGTCCCACATCTCGCCCAGGAACAGTCCAAGGTTCGGGATGGCGATCTGGTGCAGCGGTTGGAAAGCGGCGTCGAATTCGTTGGGCCGTACTTCGAAGCCCCACGTGTCGGTGGCGATGCCGGCGATTTCGCTGCGGTGCAGCCACGGAGCAGTGCCGAACGACAGGCCCGGAGCGGACCCTCCGGCATAGTCGCCCCAGCCGTCGCGCCGTACACGGGTGTACTGGCCGGTGCGTACCACCACGATGTCCCCGCGTCCCACACGGGAACTGGGCCCTTGCAGTTCAATGGTGCGTTCGAGGTGCTCCACGGTGATGGCGAATCCGTCCGGCAGTTCGCCGTCGGCCAGCCCGAGTTCCGGGCCGAGTGCCCTTCCCACGTCCAGCAGCACTCCGCGGCTGATGATCTTCGCCGACGCAGTTTCGATACCTGTGACCAAATCCCCTTCGGAGGTGACGACGTCCCCGGCGGCCCGGCCGTTCCACGCCTTGGCACGGTCGAAGATATGGCCCAGGCCATCCCATTGTGTGGAGCATTGCAGCGGCATGGCTATTACGTCGTCGGCACCGCCGAAGCCATGCGGGAAACCCTGGTTGCCGCGTTCGGCATCGACTCCCGTGTCCGTCATGGTGTGCACGGGGTTGGTACGGCGGCGCCAGCCCTTCTGCGGGCCGTTGGTGTCGAACGGCTGGGAGAGGGAGAACGCTTCCCCGGTGCGCACCAGGGAGGCGGCCTCCACACGCTTGGCGGCGTCGATGAAATTGAGCGTGCCCAGAACGTCGTCGTCGCCCCAGCGTCCCCAGTTGTTGTGCGCCTCGGCCATGGCAGCGATGCTGCCCATGGCGTCCGCGCGGTTGATGAGGGACGTTGCCCTCCCGGTTTGGCTGGTCACTGCTGGCCGCTTTCGGTCGGTTCCTCGTCCTTGCAGTGTATGAGCTGGGTGCCCAGGCCGGTGATGGTTCCTTCCATGACGTCGCCGTCCTTAAGCAGCCTGCCCCAGTGGGCGCCGTTCCCGGCGGGGCTGCCGGTCAGGACCAGGTCGCCGGGGCGCAGCGGGATGATCTGGGAGGCTTCGCTGACCAGCTTGGCCACGCCGAAGATCATGTCATGCGTGGACTCGTCCTGCATGGCTTTGCCGTTGAGCTTCAAGGTCACCTGGACGTCTTGGGGGTTGCCGAAGAACTTCGCAGGTAGCAGAAGCGGACCGGTAGGCAGGAATCCCGGGGCGTTCTTGGCGCGGTACCAGTCTGTGCCAATCTCAGGCATGTCCTTGCGGAAGACGTACTCTCGGGTGGTGATGTCGTTGACCATCGTGTAGCCGAAGACATGCTCGAGCGCTTCTTCCGGGCTGACGCGGAAGGCCTCCTTGCCGATGACGGCCGCCAGTTCCAGCTCCCAGTCATGGGAGTTGGAGTAGGCCGGCAGAACGAGATCATCCGTTGCCGAGGCGATGGCGGTGGGAAGCCCGATAAAGAAATACGGCGTCCCCTCGCCGGCGCGGGCGTCCATCATGGCCGCCGTTTTGGCGCGAACTTCTGCTTCATCCTCGCCGGGCCCACGATGCGCAGCGGCGAGGTCGATTACGTGTTTACGGTAGTTGGCGCCTGCCTGGAGCACCTGGACGGGTTCCACCGGGGCGAGGACCTCTACGTCGGACACTGCGAGGCCGGTTAGCCCATCGACGGAGGCCGCGAGGGCATCCAACTGCCCCTCCGTGGTGTCCCAGTGCCGGATCAGCGTATTGATGTCCTCCCCCAAGGCCAGGACGCGGTCTCCCACCAGAAGGCCGGTCTGCACTTTGGCCGCGCCAACCTCCTGGAAACGGATCAGCGCATATGTTGGCTGTGCCATGGTCGCTAGCCTCGTCCCTGCTTTGCGTACGGGTTCAGAAGGACGTCCTTCATCTCGGGTGAGGCGCCTTCTTCGGTAGCAGTGAAACCCTCGGCCGGGGGGAAGGACTCTGTCATCGAGTGCGGCATGGCACCGTTCTTGTAGAAGTTGTTCGAACCCTCGGAGGGCTTCCACGTGTTTGCTTCCCAGTCCGGGACGTAGTTGCGGTAACCACCGGAGTTCAGCTCAATGCGCAGGCCGGAGGGCTCGCGGAAATAGAGGAAGTTCTGCTCGCCGACACCGTGTATTGAGGGTCCGTATTCCATCGGGGTGTCGTTTTCCATCATGACGTCCGCCGTGCGCAGGAGATCTTCCGTGGCGTCCACCCAGAAGGCAATATGGTTGACGCGGCCGGGACGGCTCGACGTATCCAGAACCACGCCGAGGTCGTGTGACTTCTCGTTCGTGGTCAGCACGGAAAAGACCGTGATCGGCGCTTCATCCAGGTCCACGAAGGCCATGACACGGAAACCGAGGGCTTCGTTGTACCACTTGGCGAACCCTCTGACGTCGGATGAGGCCACCGTGACGTGGTCCAGGAAGCGAGGAGCGGCTGCGTGGCTGGAGCGCTTTTCCGGGCGGTCAGGGTAGATCGACGCGAATTCGGGCTCGGCCACAAACCTTTCGACGTCGAAAAAGAGACGCATATGGTGGCCGTAAGGGCCGGTGAACTCGTAGGCCTTGCCGTAACCGTGCCCGCCAGCGGTCCACGTTCCCTGGACGCCGTTGGCTTCGATGCGGGCAGCGGCAGCTTCGAGTGCTGCCTGGCTGGTGGTGCGCCAGGCCATCCGGCCAAGGCTCGCTTCCTCGCCATGGGTCACAACAAGGCTGTACCGGTAGTAATCGCCCCAGCACCGCAGGTAGACATTGCCATCCACCCGGCCGATGATCCGCATACCGAACTTCTCCTCGTAAAACCGGGCAGAAGCCTCGACATCGGGGCTGGTAATTTCGAGGTGGGCAAGATGGGAAAGGGGAGTTTCCACGCTGAATTCCTTCTACTAACTATTGGCCAGGCAGGTGTTGCGAAAGGCCTCCCAATAACTGTGACTCAGCGCATGTATCTGAGGAAGGCGACCTTTTGGATGTCAGCTATCAGCCTGGCGAATAGTTGGGGCGCCCGCGGGGAGCGCTGTCCCGGTACAGGCCTTGTGGTGATTGCAACCGACTCACCTTTAACTCACCTCAATCAGCAACAACCAACAACTATTCATCGCCTGTCGTTGGTTGCAAAAACCCCTAGAATCCGCGAGAAAATCGCCATATTCCAGGCAACGCTGGGCATTCAGGCATAAAGCGGGGGTCGTCGGTTCGAATCCGACAGGGGGCTCTTAATTTGACTTTGACCTGCGGGTCCGTAAATTCGCGGTGCGCCCGAACAATTGCCCGTCGCCCCAACCTTGCGGCCAGCTCGATCTGCTGATGCGCGCAACGCGTATTCGGCCGTTATGGGGTCTCTGGATGAGTGCCCGCCCTTTGCCGTCCGCGATTAGCTTGAGGCTGGCTTTGTCGCCTTTACTGGCGGGGCCGATCGGGCTTACAAATCGGGACAGGATATAGAACGAGCGCCGGTTTCCTCCGGGGTCCTTCCCTTCGAGCCGGATAGTGACGCCGTCTCGGCCGGCGGTCTTCCGTGTGACGGTGACCTCGACCTGCCGCCACTGGGCTCCGGAGGCGAGCAGTTTCCGGATTCTGCCATAGTCTCCAAGCTCGTTCCTGAGTACGAGGGTGATTGTGGTCGGGAGTATTAGCAGAAATATGCCCATGGCCAGAGGATCGGGATGGTTCGCATCGCTGGCGCCGTCGATCCAGATGTCTTGGGGATCGGCTGTGTCGACGTCGATCGTTGTCGGGAACCCCGGGCCCGGCAGGGTATTGCAGTTCTCGTTGACTTTCGCGACGCTGTGCAGTTGGCGGCCGTTGACGGTGTAGTCCACGTCCAGCTGGCACGAGGAATCGCGGCGTGTTGAGGTATCAATTTGTGCCGTGACCGTCCCATCGGTCTTGGTGTGCCTGGCGAGTGCGTGATTGATCCCCTCGATGACGGCCCATCCGAGCCAGACAGTGACCGATGCGATGAGCACGACAGCGGCGGCGCGTTTGAGCCAAAGCCTCATGTGAAGCCAGCTACCTTTCCAGATCGGAGGTGCGGAGTCTGGCGGTATGGTGGCCTCTATGCGGGTTTCCCTGGTGACCTGGACCCAGGGTCCCATTGCCTCGCTGCCCGTGACCGCCGACGGATCTTCGATGGTTTCGCGTGCAGAGTGGCGAGGGGTTCTCGGTGGAAGATTGCCGAGTTCGGACGAGGTCAGGTGGGCCTTTGCCGTGAACCATGTGCGGGACATGGCGCTCGTGTTCCAGTCGCTCTCGACCTTGTGCGCCGCATCCGTGCCTGTCAGCGGCCAGGGCATGTACCGGCCTGTTCCGAATGCTCCCGGGACCAATAGTCCTTCGGAAACCAGCTCTTTGATCGCCTCGAGGGTGAGTTCCCTAGCCCGTCGATGATCCGAAAGAACACCAGTGCTCCGTACGACGGCGACTAGGTCGGAGGCGCTGAGCCAGCGGGCAGCGGCCGCTGCCATCATCGACTCCCGGAGAGTGTCCGCCTTCATGCGGGCACGTCACCAGGAACATTGCCTGGAGCCCGAGCTGAGTTGTGTCCAAAGATGTGGGTCATTGCGTTTCCCCCCCGCGGATGCTTCCACGTTCTTACGGCAAACTATCGCATAATCGGGGAGGGGCCGAAACGGCGATCTGGTCTAATGTGGATCGATGATTGAACCGCGCCAACTTAGTGAAAGCGTCAGCATGCGCGTACTGCGCATAGGTGATGCGGCCGCGCTTGCCGCCGCATATGTGCGCAACCGTGCGTACCTTTCAGCTTGGGAGCCGCTACGGCCCCGGGAGTACTTCACCGAAGATTGGCAGTCAGCGGACATTGCCAGCCGCCTCGCCGCGCATGAAAGAGGGGAGGCGTATCCGCTCGGGCTGTTCGACGGCGATCGACTCGTCGGCCGATTCAACATGGCAGGAATCGTCCGCGGTCCCTTCCAGAGTGCGGGCCTGGGTTACTGGGTTGACAGCGATTATGCGGGCCGCGGACTGGCGTCGGCGGCAGTCCAGGCGATAGTCGAAATGGCGCGCGACGAACTCGGACTGCACCGCATCGAGGCGAGCACCCTTCTGCACAACGCTGCCTCGCAGCGCGTGCTGCTTAAGGGCGGCTTCCAGCAGATTGGCATGGCGCCGCGATACCTGCAGATTGCCGGAAAATGGCAGGACCACAATCTCTACCAAGTGGTCCTTCACGACTAGAACCGTACACGGGCTCGTCAAGTACGCTATCGCCATGCAGATTCGTGAATGCACCCTCGACGACCTGGCGCAGGTGAATTCGCTCTGTGACGCCAGCGAGCGAAAACGCTGGACAAGCGACATGATCGCCCGAAGGAGCGACCGAGTCGTTTTAGTGGCCGTAGCAGACGGCAAGGTCATCGGCGTGGCCAAGACGCATTTCCACCCGGATCCGGAAGGCCACTCGCCCGCAGGCCACTATCTCGGCGGCGTGGTGGTCGCTCCGGGGTTTCGACGGCGACGGGTCGGTTCTGCCCTCACCCTGGCGAGGTTGGAATGGATCTGGTCCCGGGCGTCGATCGCTCACTACTTCGCAAACGAACACAACACGGCATCCATCAGAATGCACGATTCTCTCGGCTTTCAACCGGTCGCCCGATTCTCGGAGATTCGCGGAGTGACCGCCGACGACGGCCGGTCTGAGCTCATTCTCTTCGCGGCGTCCCGATAAGCGATTGGGCTGTTTGACTACGGCGACTCGCCGGAGAACCCGGACGGCCTGCCCGCACGGAATGTGCGGGCAGGCCGTCAGCTCTTGAACGCTATGAAGGGTTTAGGGGCGGAAGAGTTCCTCGAACGTGCCCGACGTAGTGGGCGAGCAGGGGTTCCCCAGACAGCCGAGGTGCCACACATGAACGGGTTGTGCTTCTGGGCGTACAGGTTGACCGTGGTGGAGCCGATTGTGGGTGCGTATTCGACCTGGGAGCCGGTGCTAGGGAGGTTCTCCATGTGTGCCTTTCAGCTCAGTCCCTTGTTTTCGAGCTGGTCGACGATGGTCTGGCCGGAGAACATATGCGGAGTCGCGGCGGCGCTGGCCGCCTGTTCTGGCGTGAGCTGCCGGTGACTCTTGTGTCGCTGGAACCGGGGACGAACTCTTCAGGGGCACACGTGACATTCGCTCCCGCTTTGCAGTCGTCCCAGATTCCTTGGAAGCTGCCCGAGATGGCTGAGAGGTAGTTGGGCAGGCTCGGGTACGTGACGCCGTGGTAGTTCGCCGCGGTGTTGTCCTTTCGGGTTGCGCCCCTGTCGGAGCGCTTCTATTCGGGTGAAGCAGCGGGATGAGGAACAGCAGGCGACGGCGGGCGGGCGCCCGTTATCGGCCCAACTGTGGGTCGGACGTGAGAGCCCGGCCGTCGTCGAGGCGCCCTGCGAGGACTCGCACGAGCTTCGGATCCGCTGCGGCGGTGATCTTGAGGTCGTACCAGCCGCCTTGCGTGGGGATCACCACGGTCTTGGCCTGGCCCGGGTTGAGCGCGAGGGCCTGCGATCCGGGGCCGTACGAGTCTGTGAGCGTGAGGGCGGCAGCGGCCGGGCCAGCGTTCTCGATCCGGAACTGCGCGTGGCCGGACACGCCGTGGCGGGTGACGGTCGCGCGGATGTCCGCGGCCGCCGTCGTGCCCGCGAAGCGGCGGTACCAGCCCGCCGGGCCGTGCATCTGCACGTCGTACTCGGCGCCAAGCGCCCACGACGCGTCGAGTGCCGCGCCTGCGCCGATCGTGTACGAGAACGGTCCCGCCGGAAGGAGATTCGAGCGGACCTGCACGTGTGCGCCGAGCGCCCCGGCGTTCGACCAGTGGGCGGAGAGCTTGCCACCGGCCACCGAGACCGCGACGTCGAGCGCGTACCCGAGCGGGCGCGACGGGCGCGTGCCCTTTTCTTGGGCCGGCATCGAGTTGACTGCGGGAGGCGTCGGCACGTAACTCGGGTGCCGATTGTGGTCTGCGGGCTTGAATGCCGAGGTGTCGGGAAGGGCCGGCGCCGCGCCTTCGTTCGCCGAGAAGTCGAACGCGCTCGTGAGGTCGCCACACACCGCGCGGCGCCACGGCGAGATGTTGGGGGACTTAACACCGAAGCGTGATTCGAGGAACCGCACGATCGAAGTGTGGTCGAACGTCTCCGAGCAGACCCACCCGCCCATGCTCCAGGGCGAGGCGACGAGCATCGGCACGCGCACTCCGAGACCGTAGTGGCCCGGGGCATCGGCGATGCCGGAGAACGTCATCCGGCCGTCGTACCACTCGCCCTCGGTAGAGACCGTGGATGCGCCGGGGATCTGCGGGGTGTTGGGGTGCGGCGGGACGACGTGGTCGAAGAAACCGTCGTTCTCGTCGTACATGAAGAACACTGCCGTCTTGCTCCAGACGTCCGGGTTGGACGTGAGGATGTTGAGGATGTTCGCCGTGTACCAGGCGCCGAAGTTCGGCGGCCAGTTCGAGTGCTCGGTGTACGCCTCCGGGGCCACGACGTAGGAGACCTCCGGGAGCTTCCCGCTCGCGACGTCCTCGCGGAAGATCCGGAACAGGTCGTCGCCGGCCTTCGCGTTCGTGCCGGTCAGCGCCTTCTCGTAGAGCGGGCTGCCGGGCTTCGAGTTCTGGTACTGCGTGAGGTACAGGAGCGAGTTGTCCCCGTAGTTGCCGATGTGCGCGTCGCCCGTCCAGCCCCAGTAGCCCGCGGCCGTGAGGCCGTCGCCGACGTCCTGGTACACCTTCCAGCTGACGCCGGCCTTCTCAAGCTCCTCGGGGTACGAACTCCACGAGTAGCCGACCTCGGCGTTCCACAGGTCGGGGCCGCCGGCCTTGTAGTCGTTGCCGTCCCAGCCCGTGAACATGTAGTAGCGGTTGGGGTCCGTGGGGCCGAGCAGCGAGCAGTGGTACTGGTCGCAGATCGTGAACGCGTCCGCGAGGGCGAAATGGAACGGGACGTCGCCGCGTTCGTAGAACGCCATGGTGGCCTCGGACTTGGCGGGGAGCCACTTGTCGTATTTGCCCACGTTGAAGGCCTCGTGGGTGAGCTTCCACGAGTGGTCGAGGTCTTCCATGAACTGCATGCCGAGATCCGGCGCGGTCGGGTGGTAGGGGAAAATGTCCCGCGTTCCGTTGTTCTGCGCAAACGCGTCCTTCCCGCTCGGGAGGATGGCCGGATGCGGGTCACCGAACCCGCGTACGCCCTTGAGCGTGCCGAAGTAGTGGTCGAAAGCGCGGTTCTCCTGCATGAAGACGATCACGTGCTCGACGTCTTTGATCGAGCCGGTGGCACGGTTGGCCGGAATGGTCGCGGCGCGCGCGATGCTCTCGCCGAGCATTTCCGCGATTGCGGTACTCGCCGCGCTAGCCCCTGATAGTTGTAGAAAACGCCGACGGTTGAGACCTGACATGAGATGCTCCCAGTGCTTGCATTTGCTGACGAAAACCCCCGACCGACTCTTCCAGCACCAGGCAAAAGCTAAGTGCAGGAAAGGCAAATTTTGGGGCAACATGCAGCCGCGGCGCCGGAGGCGGCTTTCATCCGCTTTGAGTCCCGCCCCTGGAGTGGTTGGGCTTTTCAGTCTTTCGGGCGGTGAGGTAAAGACGGTGAGCTGTAATGACCAGGACCAGCCACGCCGCGCCGAGCGTCCAGGCCGCCAGCACATCGGTGAGCCAGTGGTGGCCCAGGAACACCCGGCTTAGGCCGATGGTCAGGGCGAAGAAGGCCGCAGCGGTCACTGTCCAGGTACGGGCCCGGCGGGAGCGGCAACGCAGGATGACCAGGTAGGCGACGATTCCGGCGATCACGAACGAATTCAGCGAATGCCCGCTGGGAAACGAAGGGGAATACTCGTAGGGCGGCACGGCGTCGCTGAGCGGGGGCCGGGCACGGCCGATGAGCTGCTTGCCGGCGATGGTCATGAGGAGGGAGCCCCCCCACCGCGGTCACAATGAGGATCGCCGGCGTCCATGAGCGGCGCCGGAGGACCAGCACGGCGGTGGCGATCGCGGCGAGGATCGGCATCCCGATTCCTCCGCCCAGATCGGTGTAGGCCGTGGCGGCGGCGTCCAGTGCGGGGCTGCGCAAGGTCATTGCTGCCTCCAGGACCGGGTGGTCCAGGGCGGACACGCCATCTGCTTCTGTCACGGCCTCATACACTCCGCCGGTCGCGAAAGCCAGCAGTGATGCCGCTACGGCTCCAGCAGCGAGGATCAGGATCAGCGCACCGTACGGGCCGAGACGGGCACTGAGGCGTTGTGCACGGGAGGCGAGCCACCTACCAGCGGGGGACTTCCACCGGGCCAGGTCAGCGTCACCGACGAAACGGTCGTCGGCAAGCTCGCCTTTGCCTCCGGCTGAGTCGTCGTCCGACGTGCCTTGGGGATGAACGCCCATTGTCTGCCGCCTCACCTCGTGAATTGATTTGATCAGTAAGGTTACCTTCTAGGCTGTTTGAAGACCGGACCCCAGAGGATTGGCCTCGCCCCCGGAAGGAGCACTGAGTGGACACTGATGCTGGCACGTGGTTCCTGAGTCGCGCTGAGCGGGGGAATCTGGCCACGGAAGTGCACGCGGGCGGTGCCGGGTCTCCGGCGTGGTCGGAGGGCAACCTTGTGCGGCCCCTGATTCATGGAGTGAGCTATTTTGCCCGACTGCATGAGGAGCTGACTGCTCTGCGGGCGGGAGACCGTGTGTGGTTCACCGACTGGCGTGGCGACGCCGACGAACGGCTGCTTGCGGACGGACCGACGATCGGGGACTTGCTCGCGGGGTTGGCTCGCGCGGGCGTGGAAGTGCGGGGCCTTGTCTGGAGATCCCACGGAGAGCGGGTATCGGCCCCGATGAGCGGCCGATCCAACGAGCTCCTGAGCCGCAAGATCAACGACGCCGGCGGAGAAGTGTTGTTGGATCAGCGGGTCCGCCTGTTCGGTTCCCATCACCAGAAAATGTTCGTCATCCGCCGTCGTGACGATCCGTCGCGGGATGTCGCGTTCATCGGCGGGCTCGACCTTTCCCACAGCCGAAGGGACGACGCCGACCATGCGGGAGACCCGCAAGCGGTGACCATGGATCCCCGGTACGGGAAACGTCCCCCGTGGCACGATGCCGCACTCGAACTGCGGGGGGCCCGTGGTCGCGGATGTACTGGCGGTGTTCGCTGAACGGTGGAACGACCCCCATCCACTGGATCGACGCACCCCGTACCGGATGCTGCTGCAACGCCTGGCCCGTATGCCCCGGCACCCCGAACCGCTCCCGGCCGCTGCACCGCCGCCGCCTGCGGCCGGACCCCATGCCGTGCAGCTGCTGCGAACCTACGGTGTTAAACGTCCCCCGTTCCCGTTCGCGCCCGAAGGGGAACGCAGCGTTGCCCGCGGATATGCGAAAGCCTTCGCCCGCGCCCGCTCGCTGATCTACATAGAGGACCAGTACTTATGGTCGACAGAAGTTGCAGCCGGAATCGCAGAGGCCCTTGAGCAGAACCCCGAGCTGAACGTGATCGCCGTCGTGCCACGCTACCCCGACTCCGACGGCCCCCTTGCGGGGCCGGCAAGCCGGATCGGGCAACTTCGCGCCCTCAAGTTGTTGCGCGAGGTCGCACCCGACAGGGTTGGCGTGTTCGACCTGGAAAACAGCTCCGGAACTCCGATCTACGTCCACGCCAAGATCTGCATTATCGACGACATCTGGTTCACCTGCGGCTCAGACAATTTCAACCGCCGGTCCTGGACCACCGACAGCGAGCTCACCTGCGCCGTATTCGACACCACTGCCGACACCACTGCCGAGAACGGGGAGCCGCCCGGCACCGACAACGGCCACGCCGCTTCCGGGCCGCTGGCCCGCGGGCTCCGGCTCCAACTCTGGGCCGAACACCTGGGCTTGGATCATGACGATCCCCGAATTCACGACCCGGCGGCTGGGCTAAAGCTGTGGAAGACCAGTGCCGACGCCCTCGATAACTGGCACGAAACCGGGCGCCGCTCGCTCCGCCCCACCGGAAACGTGCGGCACCACACGCCGGAATCCGTGTCGGCCCTACAGCGTCTGTGGGCGGATCCGCTCAGCCGCTTCGTCGTGGACCCGGACGGCCGTCCCCGGCGACTGCGCGGCACCACCAAGTTCTAGGCAAGCTGGGTCGAAGCGCCCACCACGTTCATAGCCGCCGGATTCAGGCGGCCATCACCGCGTCTGCGGATGACCGGACGGAGATGTTGACATCTGACTGTTGGGGATCGATCAGGGCCGGAAGACGGCGGGATTGCGAGCAGCGGCGGAGCGCTTCCATGGCCGCCGGGTCCACGTTGGCCCCGCTGACGTCGATTTCGAGGGCCAGGCCATGCATAAGGGCGTTGGCCCGCCTCGCGACTACGTAAAGGGCGTGGAGGCTCCGGGAGGTTAGCCGTCCATGGGCTGTGATGCGGACCTGGGCACCATCGATGTCCATTTTTACGAGAAGCCGGATTTTTTCGGTCATGAGTCCTCTTCCGATCAGGAACCGCGACGCTGCGGCCCGGAACAAAGACTAAACGGAGGATGTGACGCAGGCAACAGTTACCTCCGTTTGCGGCTTAACTGATTGCGAACCATCTCTTCTGACTGGCCCATGGCCCTTCAGGGAATCCTGGCATAGGGTTTGACCCACTACCCGCTGGCTGCCCCATTGGGTTCATACGCACGATGTGGGCGTTCGGGCATGAACTTTGAACGCGGGATCCGGCCGACGCCGATTCCCGACCGATGAAGACGTGAGGGAGAAACATGACGCTTGCTCGTGCTGGACATCGAATTGCCGCCCATCGTCCCTGTATCCCCGCAGCGCTGCCAAGGGTGCCAGCCTGCGGGCAGTGCGGCCCTGGGTTTCCGTTGACCTTCCATGAGTATGTTCCGGCGGTTTATGCAGCCGATGGCAGCGGATTGCGGCCGCCGTCGGCGAGCTACAGCTGCGCAAAATGCGGTACGAAGGACAACCATCAGGTTCCCTCGGGCTGGGAACCGCCTGAGTGGCAGTGGTACTCCTGAGCGGCGTCGCCGCTAAACGCAGGGAACGACGGCGGGAGGCCCCGCCGTCGTCCGCGCGCAGCGTTTTCATGGAGCTCCGCCTCGGAGGGTAAGACTGGAACAGCAACGCGGAGACTCGTTGCGGGAGCTCGCTTCCGCGCCCTATGATCGCCATGGGCTTGCCGTCGGCGGGCTTCGGGGTGCGGCACCGGCGTCGCTTCATGGGTGCGTCTAAAGTGACTTCAAAATTGATCAGGATCCGGGAATTCACGAGGCGTTTGATGCGTCTTGGATTCATGGCGACGACTATTGCTTCCATGGCGGCGACCGGCATCATAGGGATGGGTGCGGGTCTCATGCCCCCAGGATCACCCGGTGCCCCCATAGCCGTGGACGGAGTCTCTTCGGCCAGCGTTTCCGTTTCCCCGCCGTCTTCCGGCGGGGCAGTGGATTCATACACCGTGACCGCCAACCCCGACGGCGCCACCTGCACCATCACAGGGGCATCGGGTTCATGCGTGGTCAGAGGTCTGATCAATGGTTACACGTACAGCTTCACAGCCACGGCCACCAACAGCGCCGGTACGTCACAGCCGTCGCCACCCAGCAATTCGGTCACCCTCCACCTGACTCCTATCGACATCTACTACTTTTCCCTCGGCGGTCCTGCATTTCTTGGTGATCCCACCGGCTGGGAGGTAGACAATTTGCGCTTCGGTGGAGCCTACCGCAACTACAGCCGGGGGACGATCTACTGGTCGCCGACGACCTACTCCCACCTCAATCAGGGTGCGATCCGATCCGCCTACGCGGCTCAAGGATGGGAGAACGGCCCCCTCGGATACCCCACCTCCGATGAAGTCGGACCGATCCGCGGCGGCGGCGTCTACCAGTCCTTCCAGGGCGGGGCGATCTATTGGTCACCGGCCACAGGCGCACACGTGAACGCGGGCGCCATCCGCTCTGCGTATGTCGCTCAAGGTTCGGAAAACGGCCTGCTGGGCTACCCCACGGGCAATGAGGTAAAAGGGTTGCGCGACGGCGGCGCCTACCAGTCGTTTCAAGGCGGGGCGATCTACTGGTCGCCGGCGACCGGCGCCCACGTGAACGCGGGCGCCATCCGCTCCGCCTATGCGGCACAGGGATGGGAGAACGGCCTGCTGGGCTACCCCACGGGCAATGAGGTAAAGGGGCTCCGCGACGGCGGCGCCTACCAGTCGTTTCAAGGCGGGGCGATCTACTGGTCCCCGGCCACCGGCGCGCACGTGAACAAGGGCGCCATCCGCGATGCATACGCCGCTCAGGGGTGGGAGAACGGCGAGCTGGGCTATCCCACAAGCAACGAGTACTCCGTTTGTTGCGGTGGTGCTGCCCAGGACTTCCAAGGCGGCCGAATCACCTGGACGCCAACAGGGGGCACCTCCATCACCCGACGCTAGCCGCGCCCGCGCGGAAGCCGCGAGCGGAGTGGGTGATTCCGCGTCGTGGCCTCGGAAGGGGTGGCACTAGTCAGCGAGGATGTGGTACAGCGCTCGCCGGGTTTCGTCGATCTTTTCCATGGCGGCTGTGCGCTGTTCGTCGGTTGCGGCAAAGCGGAATTGGTGGATAACCCCCATGAGCTTTGCCACGCTCTGGTGAAACGCGGGTCCTGATCCTTCTGGATCGATGTTCCACGCATTTTCCAGCTCCTCGGCGTGCTCCGCTACGTATGCCTTTCCGGCGTCGGTGAGTGTGAACTCAGTGCGCCGGCCTTCGCCGACGGGTGCAATGAGCTCTTCGTCAACGAGCTGCTGCAGCGTCGGATAGACGGAACCCGGGCTTGGGCGCCACGATCCGGACGTCTTCTCGGCGATTGTCTTGATGAGTCCGTATCCATTGGATGGTGCTTCGGCCAGCAGGGAGAGGATCGCGAAGCGAACGTCGCCCTTGTTGGCCCGACGCTGGCCGCCGGGGCCAAAGCCGGGACCAAAGCCTGGGCCAAACCCCGGCCCGAAACCGCGGCCTGGCCCAAACCCGCGGCCCGGCCCGAATCCGCCGTGTCCGTGGGGCCCGCGACGGCTCCGGCCGCGTCCGAAGCGTTCCATATCCGGACCGCAATCCGTGTGTCTGTTGTCGTGAATGCCTTTCATAGCGGCATCGTCCTTTCAATCTTGTGTGGGTTGCCCTGAGGCTCGCAGTTTGTTCTGCGATAGTTAACGATATATCGCTGACTGTCGTTAAACAAGGGCCAATTCATGTCCGGGTGGTAAGAAGAAGAACGTGTGTTCGAACGGCGGCAGCCCCGTGCCTTCGGCCGTATCGGCCCCTGCCAGGAACCGGCACCGTTCGCGCGCAAGGCGCACATCCGGCGTCGGCTCCCTTCTGCCGTTGACGACTCGGCCCTGACTCTCCGCTACCAGCCAGTCCTGGATCTCGCGACCGGGGAGGACGCCGGCGTCGAAGCGTTCCTGCGCTGGAACGATAGGGAAATCGGCTCAGTGGCCGGACGAGTTCATCCCGCTCGCAGAACATACCGGAGAGATCCGCAGGATCGGGGCATGGGTTCTGGCTATTCGTCCTTGGCCATGCTTCGAGTCCTTCCGCTGACCACGCTAAAAATCGACAAAGCGTTCATCAGGGACATTGATAGTGAGCCGCAGACTGCGACGATTGTCCGGGGGTTGATCCAAACCCTCAACGCGATGGGGGTCCGGGTTACCGCCGAAGGAGTGGAACGCCAGGAGCAATTGAATATTCTGCGGGACCTCGGCTGCGACACCGCCCAAGGGTATCTGATCGCTCCGCCGATGGCTCCCTCGGAATTTAGGATGGTCATGAACGAGATTGAGGACAGCAAGTGAGTGAACGACTTACGACCATCGAGGTCGAAGAATTCTTGCCGTATTCGCCTGCCAAGGTTTGGCAAGCGCTGACGGATCCGGCACTGATCGCCGGCTGGTTGATGGAAAACGACTTCCAGGCGGTCGTCGGGCACCAGTTCCAGATGCGCGGGATTCCCGTTCCGGCGGTCGGATTCAGCGGCTTGGTGGCCAGCGAAGTCCTTGACGTGGAAACGGAGAAGCTCCTGCGTATTTCATGGCGGGACGCGAACTCTGGAAACAGCCTCAACAGCACTGTGACATGGTCAATCACTGCGGAGGACACCGGCACCCGGCTGTCGCTTGTCCATGACGGCTTCAATCCCGACGAGCCGACCCACGTGGCATCGCACCGCATCATGAGCGGCGGGTGGCGAAACCATGTTCTTCCGCGGCTCGGCCAGACCCTGGCCGAATCCGACAGCGCCGAATCCGACAGCGCCGAATCCGACAGCGCCCACCCCGACAGCTAAGGAAAACAATGCAATTCGTTGTCTTCTACAGCTCGGATCCTTCGGCGCTTCCAGGGCTGCAGGCCGTTTACCCCAGGCACGTTGAATATATGCAGGCGTTCGCTGCCGAAGGCGGCCTGATAGGCATCGGGACTTTCAACAACCCTGCCGTGAACGGTTCGATGGGCATCTTCACCAGCAAGGAAAGGGCGGAGCAGTTCATTGCTGGCGATCCTTTCGTCCTGGAAGGACTGGCCGTACCCAGCGAGATCCGGGAATGGAATGCAGTCATGTTCAGTCTGCAGGATGGTGCTTGACTTCCCCGGGAGCCGGCTGCTGCATGGCGCCGATGGCTGCTCCGCGGGCCCAGTGAGTGTCGTCAACGTCGATGACGGCAAGAGGTACATCGCGGGCATGGACTTCGCGATCGTGTCTGCGCCCGGCGTCAATGGCCCCCCGGGCCGCCCCCACCAAGCCGACGCCTTCCCCACTCAGGATGATCAGTTCAGGCATGACCAGTGCTGATGCGATGGTGAGCAGGCGGCCCAGGGCGAATCCGGCCTCGTCGACGAGTGATTTGGCAACCCCGCCTTGTGCCGAGAGCTCGAGCAGTTCCGCATAGGCGACGGGTCTGCCCATGGAGGCCAGAGCCCTTGACTCGAGGCTGGGCAGACTCAGCATGACGTTGGCGCAGCCGCGGTGGCCGAGATCGCACGGCGGCCCGAACGGATCCAAGGGGATATGGCCGGCAGTGCCCAGACCGGAGTTGGCGTCGGTGATCATTTGATGATTGATGACCAGTCCGTACCCTACGCCCGCACCAACAGTGAGAACCACGAGGTTCGCTATCCCGCGGCCTGAGCCTAGCCAAAGTTCCATCAAGGTCAAGGCGTTGAGGTCATTGATGATGCTGACGGGCAACGCCATCCGTTGCTCCAAGAGGTTGCCGAACGGAACGTTTTCCCATTTGAGGAAGGGTGCCCAGCCGATGTTCCCGCCGTCCAGGACTTGGCCGCCAAGGCATACCCCTACCGCGGCAACCGGCCGGGGGGCCGACTGCTCAACCCTGCGGACCAGAGCCGCGACGAGATCGGCCACGGCTGCGGGATCCAGAGAGTCGATCGGGGCTTCCGCGGTGTCAATCACGTTAGCCCGCAGGTTGACCAGCGCAGCGGATGCATGCGTTCCAGTGAGTTTCACACCAACGAAATAGTGGCGGCCGGCTACGATCTCCAGCGGCTGCGTAGGCCGTCCGGTAGGGCCGACATGCCGTGATTCCGTTTCGACGATTTCCCCCGCAGTCAGCAGGGGTTTGGTGACACGGGTAAGGCTTCCGGCTGAAAGGCCGAGCTTTTCGGCCAGGGCGCTTCTGGATGAAGGGCCGTCCACGAGGAGTTGGTACAGGACGTCGCGGGCAGAGCCGGGCGCGCCCAGCCACGTTGGGTGGGCGGGGGTTGGCTGGGCGTCCATGTCGCCTCCTCATCGATGGGCTTGTGTCAGACTATCTCAGCAATGCTGGTTTTTGTATCGAAAGTTAACTTCAAAAAATCATACCAAAGCGAGTAATTCTCATCACATTTTATCAATCTATTGACAGTTGGGAGTTCTACGGCAAAACTTTCAGTACTTCACATGCGGCAACGTCGCCCAGCAAGGGACTCATCAATGACGATTCAAGAAGCGCACGCAGACCCTCCAGTGAGCACTGACCACGAATGGTTCAAGAGCGCGGTGGTTTACCAGATCTATCCTCGCAGCTTTGCCGACTCGAACGGTGACGGCGTGGGAGACATTCGCGGCATCATCTCCCGGCTCGATTACCTGAACAAGCTTGGGGTGGACGTTCTGTGGTTGTCCCCCGTCTACCACTCGCCCCAAGACGACAATGGCTACGACATCAGCGACTACCAGGACATCGATCCGATCTTCGGAGACCTCCAAACCTTCGACGAACTCATCGCCGGCTTGCACGCCCGCGGCATGAAGCTCGTGATGGATTTGGTAGTCAACCACACCTCCGACGAGCACCCGTGGTTCGTGGAATCCCGCTCCAGCCTGGAGAACCCGAAACGCGATTGGTATTGGTGGCGGTCCCCGAGAGTTGGGATGGAGCCTGGTTCTGCCGGGGCGGAGCCGAATAACTGGGGCTCCGCCTTCTCCGGCCCGGCATGGGCATACGACCTGACCACTGGTCAGTACTACCTCCACCTTTTCTCCAAGAAGCAGCCTGACCTCAACTGGGAAAATCCGGAAATGCGGGCGGCCATCTACAGCATGATGAACTGGTGGCTCGACCGGGGCGTCGACGGTTTCCGGATGGATGTCATCAACTTCATCTCGAAGAACCAACAGCTGCCTGACGGACCAAAGTCGCAGGACAAACTTTATGGCGACGGCGGCGCCCACTTCATCAGTGGTCCGAGGATCCACGAATTCCTGCAGGAGATGCACGAAGAGGTATTCGCGGGCAGGAACAGGCCGCTGCTTACCGTTGGAGAGATGCCAGGAGTCACGGTGGAAGACGCTGCCCTGTTCACCGACCCCGCCAGACATGAAATCGACATGGTGTTCCAATTCGAGCACGTCGCCCTCGATCAGGAAGGCGGCAACAAATGGCGCCCCAAGAAGTTGCGGCTCAGCGAGTTGAAGAAGTCCCTGGGTCGCTGGCAGGAAGGGCTGGCCGTCCGCGGATGGAACAGCCTGTACTGGGGAAATCATGATCAAGCGCGCGCTGTGTCCCGCTTTGGGAACGACGGCCTTTACCGGGAAGCCTCGGCCAAGATGCTTGCGGGCATCCTCCACCTCCACCGCGGGACTCCTTACGTGTACCAAGGCGAAGAGCTAGGCATGACCAATATGTCGTTTGGCGCGATCAGCGACTACCGCGACATCGAAGTCCTCAACCATCACCGCGAAGCCACCACGCATCTGGGCCACACCGATGCCGAAGTCTTAGCGGCTTTGGCACCACTGAACCGGGACAACGCCCGCACCCCTGTCCAATGGGATGCGACCCGGAACGCTGGATTCACCACTGGATCCCCGTGGATTGCTGTCAATCCGAACGCCAGTTCCATCAACGCGGCCGCCCAGGTTGAGGATCCTGGATCCGTTTTCAACTTCTATCGCGAGGTCATTGCATTGCGCCATCGTGATCCCGTCGTTTCCCGAGGAGACTTCACCATGCTCCTCCCGGAGGACGAGCAGGTGTACGCGTTCAGCCGAGCACTTCCCGACGCGGGGATGCTGGTCCTAGGCAATTTCTCCTCCGACGAGTGCATTGCCGACGTCGGCGACGAATCCTGGGCTGCGGCAGAGCAAGTACTGGGCAATTATCCCGTCGAAAAGTCGCTGCGCCTCCGCCCTTGGGAACTCAAAGTCTTCCGACGCCGGCTGTGATCCGCAGCAAGACCCCATAACCTCTCCCCAAAATGCTTCATCAAAACCCTGCGGGCAGTAGCTGCCCGAAATGTGAAAGGTCCAGCCATGATGAAAAAGCTTGTCACTCTCTCCTCCATAGCCCTCCTGGCGGCCGCAGGCCTCACGGCCTGCGACACCGGAGGGGGCGGAGCCCAATCCGCAGCAGTGTCCACACTGTCATCGGGGGCCGCTGTATCCGGCGAGATCACGTTCTGGCATGCCTACAGCGCCGGCGGGGGTGAGATCAAGGCGCTGGAAAACACTGTCATCCCGAACTTCGAGAAGCTGCATCCCGGGGTCAAGGTCAAGGCGGTGCAGATTCCAGACAAGGACATGCACCAGAAACTCGTCACCGCAGCTGCTGGTCAGAGCCTGCCGGACGTTGTCCGCGCGGATATCGTCACGGTCCCCGAACTGGCCAAGATCGGTGTGCTGACTCCACTGAGTGAGGCCATGCCGGACTTCCAGTCCTGGGCCGACAAAATGTTCCCTGGTCCGCTGGCTACGAACAAGTACAACGGCAAGTCCTGGGGACTTCCGCTGGACACCAACACCAAGGTGGTCATCTACAACGACGAGGCGCTCAAGGCCAACGGCGTCGCTTCCGTCCCGAAGACTCTGGACGAGCTCAAGGCAGCGGCGGACAAGGTGGGAGGCAAGTACATCCTCGCCGAAGGCGGTTCCGGAGCGTGGCAGATGCTGCCTTACATCTGGTCCAACGGCGGCGACATGACTGATCCGGACGTGAAGAAGTCCTCGGGCTACCTCAACGGGCCCAAGGCCGTCGCAGCCTTGCAGATGATCGTCGACCTGTACAACAAGAAGGCCATTCCCGGAGTAATTCTCGGCGGCAGCGGCGGGACGCCCACGGGCGACGGCCTGCCCAAGGGAATGTATCCGACCATTGTGGACGGCCCATGGACCTTCCCGAACATGGCCACCTCCTACCCGAATTTCCACCCCCAGACGTCACCGATGTTCAGCGGCGCCGGCGGCAGCATCAGCGTGGTGGGTGGCGAGGACATCGTCATGACGCAGCAATCCAAGAACAAGGAGTTAAGCGCCGAGTTCATCCGTTACATGCTTTCTCCGGATGCCCAGAAAGCGATGGGCCAGGTGGGCCAACTTTCCGCGGAGAAGGACATGGCCGAAACAATGGCCGCCATCCAGCCCTACTATGGCGCCTTCCTTGAGCAGCTCAAGACAGCCAAACCCCGGCCTGCCACCCCCCAGTGGGCAAAGGTCGATGACATCTTCACCAAGCAGGCCCAGCTTGCACTCCAAGGCAAGCTGTCCGCCCAGGAAGCGATGGATGCAGCGGTGGCACAGATCGATCCGCTCTTGGCGCAAGGCTGATACATGCCGTCACAAGATGTCCTCCCGGAACAGGCAGTCTCGACGCCCTCCGCGGCCCGGCCTCGCAAGCCGGGCCGCGGAGGGGCGAGCCGCAGGCCCTCGCACTGGTGGGTGCCCTGGGCGTTCGCGGCGCCCGGGCTGATTCTGTTCTTGCTTACCACCGGTTATCCATTGGTGCGTTCCCTGCAGATCTCCTTCTACAACTGGTCGGTGCTGCCGACGCAGGCCAGCACTTTCATCGGACTGGACAACTACATTCGGGCTCTTGGAGATCCCCAGTTTTGGACCAGCGTGGTCAACGCAGGCGTGTACTTGTTGATGTCCGTCCCGGCCACCGTAGCGCTCGGCCTGTTCTTCGCAATCTTGCTCCAAAAGAAGATGCCGGGGCGCACTCTCTTCCGGGTCCTGTTCTACATCCCGGTGGTCACCAGCTGGGTGGTCGTCTCCTTGTTGTTCAAGTTCCTCTTCACGACCGACAACGGCGCTGTCAATTGGTTCATCACTGACTTCTTCTCCTTTTCCGACCATGCGGTGCCGTGGCTCGAACAGCGTTGGACGGGGCTGATCGCGATTTCCCTCCTGGGGATTTGGAAGAACCTCGGATGGTGCCTGGTAGTGCTTCTCGCGTCGCTGGGCGGGGTAGGCGAGGAACTGTATGAAGCGGCAGCGCTTGACGGGGCCAATGCCTGGCATAAGTTCGTCCACGTTACGCTTCCCGGAATCAGGGGAACATTGCTGTTTGTATTGGTCCTGCAAGTGATCGGGGCGTTCAATGTCTTCCCCTCGGTCCTTCTCATGACCAACGGCGGACCTGCCGGAAGCACGGAAGTTCCCCTGACTTATATGTACAAACAGGCATTTTCGTTCCTGGACTTCGGCTATGGCTCGGCCATGTCCTTTATCCTCGCCATTTTCATCTTCATTGTGTCGTTCGCCCAGTTCAAATTCCTTGGCGAGAAGAAGGAGGCCCTGCGATGACGACGACTTCCCTCAAGCCCAAAAGCTTGCGCGAGGCGGACAAAGCCGGCGGGAACGAACGCTCTAAACGGCCGTTCAACGCCTGGCCGCTGGTCCGCGTTGCGATCGTCTTGTGCGGGGCCGTGATGATGGTGGCGCCATTCTTGATCATGGTGTCCACTTCGCTGGAGCCGAACACCGCCACACTTCCAAATCCTCCCCACTTCCTGCCACAGAACCTCACCCCGGCAAATTACGAGGAGGCCTGGACGGAGAACAATTTCGCCGGGTTCTTTGGCAATTCCGCCTACGTTTCAGTGCTGACCACCGTGGCGTCAGTGGTCATTTCGTCAATGACGGCCTTCGCTTTCGCCCGCTTCGACTTCCCACTGAAGAACCTCATGTTCTCCATGCTGCTGGCCGGGCTGATGATTCCGGGCATTGTGGTGATCGTCCCGCAGTTCGTTCTCGCGAAGAGCCTGAACATGCTCGACTCCCTGGAAGGCCTGGTGTTTTTCTACACAGCCGGCCAGATTGCCTTCACCACGTTCCTCCTGCGGGCCTTTTTCGAAAGGGTTCCTCGGGAACTGGACGAAGCCATGACTGTAGATGGCGCGGGCATCCTCCGTAAATTCCTGGTCTTGTACATCCCTCTTGCCCGGCCCGCCCTGGCGACCGCAGCCGTCTTTTCGTTCCTGGGGGCATGGGATGAGTACGTGTGGGCCTTGACCGTCATCAGCGACGCTGCCAAGCGCACGCTTCCCCTTGGCATCGCTGCGTTCCAAGGCGAACACTCAACCGCGTGGGGCCTTGTATTCGCGGCGTCCACGCTCGCTGTCATCCCTGTTATCGCGGTCTACATCGCTGGACAAAAGCACCTCATCGCCGGAATCACCACCGGCGCCGTCAAATAGGCGTCTAATCGTCACAACTCCCAAGGACAATCCCATGCCTCAACCCCTCGACATTCTCCCTACCAAGGCGAGCTACTCGCCCACGGAACCGGTCGCCGTCGAGCTCTGGATTCCCGACGGCGGCACCGCCGCCTTGACGGTCTGGCACCTCGGCAAGCAGGTCCAGGCACTCGAAGGATGCACGTCCGGGGTTCTTAGCCTGGGCCCTCTCGACCCGGGTGGCTATGGCATGGAACTGGAGTCCGGCGGCAAGACGGCGCGGACCGCCGTCGAGGTTTCGGCGGACCCAAGGGCGCGCCTGAGGTACGGTTTCGTGGCTAGCTACGCTCCGGGCAAGGACGTGCAGCCCGTTGCCGAACTCGTGCGCCGGCTGCATCTGAACGGTGTTCAGTTCTACGATTGGGCGTACCGGCACGCGGACTTGATGGGCGGCGGCGAGGAATACTCGGACGCCCTCGCCCAGCCTGTTTCCTTGGCCACGGTCAAGGAACTTGTGCGGACTGTTCAGGCAGCGGGATCCCGGGCACTCGGCTATGCCGCGGTGTACGCAGCCGGTCCCGGCGAGTGGGACAACTGGGAGCAGCACGCCTTGCTCATGCCAAATGGCGAGCCTTACGCGTTGGGGGACTTCCTTTTCCTCCTGGACCCCGCAGCCCAACCATGGCTCGCCCATTTCACCAGGGAACTCGCCGACGCCACGTCGTCGCTAGGATTCGACGGCTTCCACCTGGACCAATATGGATATCCGAAACGCGCAGCCACGCCCGATGGTGCCATGGTCGACGTCGCGGATTCCTTCGTTCAACTGATCGACGGCGTCCGGGATGCCTTGCCCGCCAGCCATCTGGTCTTCAACAATGTCAACGACTTTCCCACGTGGCGCACGGCGCCGGCCCCCCAGGACGCTGTTTACGTCGAAGTCTGGCCTCCGCACACGACCTTGGGTTCCCTGGCAGATGTGGTCAACCGAGCCAAGGCCGTGCGTCGAAACCAACCGGTGGTGATCGCTGCATACCAGCACGTGTACGACAGCGCCGACCAGCAAGCCGCCGACCGGGCAACCGCGCTGACCATGGCCACGCTGTTTTCCCATGGGGCAACCCAGCTACTCGCCGGCGAAGGGGACAGGGTGTTGGTTGATCCCTACTACGTCCGCAACCACCCCATCAACCAGGAGACATCGAGTTTCCTGGCCCGCTGGTACGACTTCCTGGTGGAACACGACGAACTGATCATGGATCCCGGGATCTGCGATGTCACCGGATCATACGCGGGTGCGTACAACGACGATCTGGACATTTCCTACCAAAGCGCGGCGGTATCGGATCGGCCTGAGCCAGGGGCTGTCTGGCGCCGCGTGACCAAGGTGCCGGGCGGCTTCGTCATCCATCTGATCAACTTGCTGGGCCAGTCGGACACCGAATGGGATGCGCCGCGGGCGGTACCGCAATCACCTGGCGATGGGCGTCTGCGCATCCGGCGAACACGGGGTACAGTGCCACGCATTCGGTACGCGGACCCCGACCGCAGGTCGAGATTGGTTGAGGCTCCAGTGGAACTCGAAGGAGACTATGCGACGGCGATTCTTCCTGCGCCGCACTTCTGGCAGCTCGTCTACGTGACGGAGGAACCCGCTAAGGTTCCACCAACGCCGGCACCTTAGGCTCAATTCCCCAAGCTACCCGGTGCAATGCGGTTGCGAGCCAACCCCGGAGCCGAGCCAGCCGCAGGCTCCTCGCCGGGCGTGCCGGAACAACCGGTGCTCCCGGCAAGGCACTGCGGCTGTCATTATTCACGATGCCGATAACTGCACAAGCCATCATCAACGAAAATTCCATAGTCATCTTCTTCTCATCTAAAACGTGGAGCCCTGGACTGTAAATCAGTTAGCGGCTGGAAGAAACCCGAGTACTCAAGGCGGAACCGCCGTCGTTCAAGGTTCTGTTAAAGACGCTAAGGGCTCCGGAAGACGATGTCAGCAGCTGGGCCGCGCCCTGCTTTTCCTAGGATTGACGGTCCTACCCTCACTGCGCGCGGCCGAGCGGCGGCCGCCAGCGGCCTGGCCGCAATGCCCTGAACGGTCAGTCGGAGATCGACGCCGGCGCAGCCAGTTCGCTGGCGGTGGTAGCCGCCCAGCTCGCGAGCAGTTTCAGGCGTTCGTCGCTCGCCGACCCTGGTTCCGCGGTGTAGGCGAACACCGTCCACCCGGGGTTGGCGGGCAGCTCCATTGCCTCGTAGCTGAGTTCGAGATCCCCGACCACCGGGTGGTGCATGCGCTTGGTGCCGGTTCGGTGGAAGCGGACGTTGTGGGCGGCCCAGCGTGTGCGGAATTCCTCGCTTCGAGTGGCGAGCTCGCCGACCAGGTCGCTCAGGCCCTTGTTGTGCGGCTGCCGGCCGGCGTAACTGTGGAGGGTGGCCACAATGTCGTTCGCACCTTGCTCCCAATCGAGGTAGAAGTTGCGTGACTCGGGGTTGAGGAACACGAACCGGGCGTTGTTCACGGGCCGGACCGGATCGGCAAAGAGGGGCGAGAAAAGGGCGCGGCCGAGCGGGTTGGCAGTGATGAGGTCCATGCGCTCGTTCCGCACCCACGTCGGGGCACCCGTGATCGCGTCGATAAACCGCTGGAGGCTCGGGCGGACCTGCTGCGCGGGCGTGACTGCCCGACGGCGGCGGGCCGGCCCGGGCTGCGCGGCCCGGGCGAGATCGAACAAGTGCGCGGTTTCGGCTTCGTCCAGCCTGAGGGCGTGGGCAATGGATTCGAGCACTTCGTCGGAGACGCCTGTGAGGTTGCCGCGTTCTAGCCGCGCGTAGTAGTCCACGCTGACTGAAGCCAAGGTTGCGACTTCTTCCCGCCGCAGCCCAGGCACCCGGCGGTTGGCACCCACAATGAGATTCACTTGCTCGGGGGTCACTTTGGCCCGGCGGGAGCGCAGGAACTCACTCACATCGTTTTGACTGTCCATGGATTCAGGCTACTTCCGGCAGTGGAGGTGTGGGAGGTCCCATCAGTACACCCTTCAAGCCGGCTGTGGGCGGATACGGCTGGGTGCCGTATCCGCCCACCGTGGTTAGTTGGACTGGGAGTTAGTGACCGGGGCCGCCGGTTTCGGTTGCGGTGACCTTGAAGCTCGCATCGAGCTTGACGGTGGCGTGCGTGCTGTCCGACTTGGTGATGTGGGCTTCGTAGGCGGCGCTGCCGTCGTCTTCGGTGGTCATGTTCTCCACCGTGGCGCCGGAGTTGGCCGCCAGCACAGCGGCCTTCACCTTGGTTGCGGTGTCACCCGTGAGGTCGGTTTCGTTTCCGTGGTTGCCGTGGCCGCCCTTCCCGCCGCCCGGGCCGCCGGTTTCGGTTGCGGTGACCTTGAAGCTCGCGTCGAGCTTGACGGTGGCGTGCGTGCCGTCCGACTTGGTGATGTGGGCTTCGTAGGCGGCGCTGCCGTCGTCTTCGGTGGTCATGTTCTCCACCGTGGCGCCGGAGTTGGCCGCCAGCACGGCGGCCTTGACCTTGGTTGCGGTGTCGCCGGTCAGGGCCGTTTCGTTTCCGTGCGTGCCGACGTTCGTGGCAGGGGCGGATGGACTGGCGGTCGAAGTGTCAGTAGTTGCAGCGTTAGCCGGCAGGGCCATGGCGGTGAGGGCTCCGCCGCCTGCGACGGCGCCGATCAGGGCCGCGCCCACTGCGATTTTCCGGACTTTGTTCACGATGTTGCTCCTTAGAGGTTCAACTCCGAGGGGTTCGAAGCTGTTTCCCATCCTCGAACCCCAGGCTTTGGCCCCTGTATACCTATGCTGTGCCTGAACTGTGACATTTTGCCTGGCTCACAGGATCCGGAAGCGTGGCGCCGTGCGGACGCCTAGAGGTTGGTCATCCGTTCTGCGGCGTCGTTGTAGCGCCCGCCCTGCACCTGGATCCTTGAGGCGGCGTCCTCGATTTCGCCCAGTTCCGCGGCGGACAATTCGACGACGGCGGCACCGATGTTTTCCTCCAAGCGGTGCAGCCTGCGCGTTCCGGGGATCGGGACGATCCATGGCTTCTGCGCCAGGAGCCAAGCTAACGCGATCTGCCCGGGAGTGGCGCCCTTGCGTTGTGCGATTCTTGCGAGCAGTTCGACGACGGCGGCATTGTGCTGGAGCGCATTCGGCGCGAACCGTGGGATAGTGCTGCGGATGTCGTTGCCGGCGTCGAAGCTGGTGGCCGCGGTAATGGTTCCTGTCAGGAAGCCCTTGCCGAGCGGGCTGTAGGGGACAAAGCCGATGCCCAGTTCCTCGCACGCCGCCAGCACTTCCTTCTCGGGACGGCGCCACCAGAGGGAGTATTCGCTTTGGACAGCGCTCACGGGCTGGACGGCATGCGCCCGGCGGATTGTTCCCGCTGACGCTTCGGACATGCCGAAGTGCTTCACCTTGCCGGCCTCGATCAGTTCCTTGACCGCACCCGCTACGTCTTCGATGGGAACGTCGGGGTCCACGCGGTGCTGGTAGTAGAGGTCGATCGCGTCGACGCCTAGCCGGCGCAGGGAGCCGTCCACGACGTCCTTGATGACCTCGGGGCGGCTGCTCACGCGCCCGCTCGGCTTCCGCTCGGCGGGATCGATGTCCCAACCGAACTTGGTAGCGATCACCACTTGGCCCTTGTACGGGGCGAGGGCTTCGCCCACGAGCTCCTCGTTGGCATACGGGCCGTAGATTTCGGCAGTGTCGAAGAATGTCACGCCCCGGTCGACGGCGGCGCGGATCAGCGAGATCATTTCCTGCCGGTCCGGCTTGTCGCTGTATCCACCGGTCATGCTCATGCAGCCCAGCCCGACGGCGGAGACCTCCAAGCCGTTGGTGCCCAGTGTGCGCTTTTCCATCGTTCGTCCTCCTGTGTCGTGAATCCCAGTGTCGTGAATCAAGCTCCGGCCTTGCCGTCAACACTAGGGACGCTTTGGTACTGGCTGGGAGTCCCTGTCAGTACCTCTCTCAGAGGGAAGTTCCCGACGACGGCGGTCCGCCGCCGTCGTGCACCAGGTGAGCTGCCGCCGTCGGGCACTGAATGTCAGCAGGCTGGCCGGTTCCGAACGTCGCTCGAGACATGCTGCTTGAGCAGCGAGCCGCCGGCTTCTGCCTTCAGTTCGCGGTTTTCAACCATGACCTGTCCGCGCAGGATTGTCATGCTCGGCCATGCGGCCACCTCGTAGCCGTCCCAGGGTGTGTAGTCGGCTTCGTGCAGGTCCTCGGCGTGGATGGCACGCTTCACTGTGGTGTCCAGGACAGCCAAATCGGCGTCGCTGCCCACGGCAATCACGCCCTTCTGCGGGTACAGGCCGAGGATCTTCGCCGCGTTGGCGGAGGTGATGTCAACGAAGCGGGTGAGATCGAGCCCGCGTTTGGCCACCCCCTCGGTGTACGCCACGGCCATGCGCATCTCGACGCCGGCATGACCGCCCGTGGCGTCAAGAATGGTCTTGCCCCGGGTCTTCACGTCGAGGTCGGTGCACACGCCGTCGGTTGCCAGGGTGCTGAGCGAGCCGTCGAGCAGCGATTCCCACATGGAGTCGCGGTCGGTTTCCGATTTCAACGAAGGGTAGGTGTGATAAATCGCGCCGTTCTTCTGTTTGTAGTCTTCCGCCGTGAAGTACGCATAGTGGGGGAGGATCTCGCCATAGACCGCTTGGCCGCGCCCCCTCGCCTCCCGGATGGCGTCCACGCCTTCCCGGGCGCTGACGTGCATGAGGTAGATCGGCGCACCGACGTGCTCGGCGAGCGTAATGACTCGCTGGAAGGACAACTTTTCCGAGAGGTTGTTGTGGGCGTGGTGCATGTTCTCCAGCCCGATCCTGCCTTCGCGCTGCAATTGCTTGTAGGCGTACATGACGATGTCGTCGTCCTCGGCGTGTACCGCCAGCATTGCTCCGGCCTGGGCTGTCTGTTGCATGAGCCCCCACATATTGCCGAGGTCTGTCTTCTGCTTGGGGCGCGTCGGGGTGGTGTTCGTCATCCAGACCTTGTAGCTTCCGTGGCCGGCGGCGACGGCGTCGGGAATCTGTTCGAGTACTTCGAACGGAATCTCCGGTTCCTTGAACGTCCCGTGCAAGGCGTAATCGGTGTAGCTTGATCCGGCCCATTCGGCCGATTTGCGGGCAAAGGACTCCGAGAGCTCATCGCCGGGTTGCCAATGCGCGAAGTCCACCAAAGTGGTGGTGCCACCGTAGATGGCGCCCTCACTCACGCGATCAGGGCCAAAACACTTGATTCCGCTTTCGGCAGCCGTTGGAAGGACGGAGTTGGTGTGGACATGCGGGTCCACGCCGCCGGGGACAACCAATTGGCCGCGGAGATCGACCGTACGTGTCGCCTCCTCCGCGGGTCCGAGGCCGGTCTCGCGAAGGGACACAATCTTGCCCCCCGCTATGCCGATGTCCAGGGTTTTGGCGCCGGACGGGGTAACCACCAGGCCGTTGGTGAGAACGAGATCAAGCATCAGGAGGTCGCGCCTTTCAGTGTTGGTGAGGTTCAGGATTGGTGGGGGTTGAGGGAAAACGGTGCGGACGTGAAGTAGCGGTCGGCGAGGGAGACTTTTACCGAGGCGCGGGCGTTGACGAGCTGGGACACGGAAACGTCCGCGGCTGCGCTCATCAGCATCGCCGTCTTCTCCCGGGTCCATTTCCTGTCCGCCTGCAGGAGCTCGAGCATGTCGTCGAGCGCCAGCCGCGCGGCGTCGTCGAGGGTCTCGCCGTCGCCGATCGTGATGACGGAGCCCCCGGACAAGACCACCGGCCGCTTGACGGTGACCCCTGCAAGGACGTGGCAGGATAGGACGATGCTGCCCTCGACCTCGACGGCGGTGAGGGAACACTCGCCGTCTCCCTGTACTGCATGGAGGTCGCCGGCGTATAGCAGGGCGTTCGCGTTCTGGACGGGCAAGATGACGGCGGAACCGGCGGTCACGTCCTTGCAGTCCATGTTGCCGCCGTGCACTCCGACCGTGCTTGAGTTGGGAGTCCCATCGGCCGGTGCCACTCCGATCTTGCCGATCATCGGCCGGATGGGAATCCGGATGTCGTCGTCGAACCGGACGCTCCCGTCCACAATGTCGACAACCCGGCCGGATCGCCCCAGCCCGCCGGTGAAACCGCCGCGCCCGGGAAGAGTGACCATGGCGCCACGGTCCGCTATCCGGATCTCGTGGACGTTTATCCGGAGTGTGTCCCCTGGATTGACGCCGCGCACCGCGACCGGCCCGGTCACGGGGATCGACAACTTCTCGTACTCCCCGGTGCTTTCGAACAGGCCTCCGGTCAGCAGGCTCCGGGCGCCGAGGGAGAACTGCTCGCCCTGGCTTACTTCAATCACCGGGGTGGCGTCGCGGTCGAAGGATCCCGACGCCGATTCGTGGCTTGCGTGGAGCATGTTCAGCATGCTGCCCCTTTCGTTGAGGCGGTGCGGTGAAGCTATGCGGTGGGGTAGACGGGCAGGGCCCACTTTTGATCGGAGGCTACTCGTCCGACGACGGCCTGCCGGTAGGCCTGTTGAAGCTGGCGGGTGAGTTCGCCGGCCGTTCCCTCGCCGATCGGCGTGCGGTCCACGGAAGAGACATGGTTGATTTCGGCGGCGCTGCCGCACACGAAGATTTCGTCGGCCGAGTAGAGTTCCGTGCGGTCGATTGCCCGGATGTCGACGTCGACGCCGAGGACGTTTCGTGCCAGATGAAGGACGCTGTCCCGGGTTATTCCCTCCAGGATGCTGTCCGTTGCGGGGGGCGTGCACAGCCGGCCCTGGCGAACCATGAACACGTTGTAGCCGGCACCTTCGGCAACATGGCCGTCCTCGGTCAACAGCAGGGCCGCATCGTAGCCGTTGCGCCGCGCCTCCAGCATGGCAAGACGCCCGTTTTGGTAATTGGCGATCGACTTGACCCGGGGCGGCATGGAGCGGTCGGACAAACGGGCCCAACTGCTGATCTGCACGTCCAGTCCGCTGGCCCCGAAATAGTTGCCCATGGGGATGGCCGCCATGAATACGGTGACCGGACCGGTGTCCTCCGGCTTGCCATCGCTCGAGTCGACGAATACTTGTGCGCGCATGTGGAGGTTCCCGCGCAACTCGTTTGCGCGCACCAGGCCGAGCAATTGTTCACTCAAGACGCCGATGTCGCGGGGCCCGTCGATTTCCACCACCCGCATCGAGTCAATCAACCGGCGCATGTGGTCGGCAACCCGGAAGGCGTAGAGCTGCTGGTCCTCATCGCTCCAGTAGGCGCGGAATCCTTCGAAGACGCCGACGCCGTACTTCAACGTGGTGCTCAGGACATGGAGCTTGGCATCTGCGTATTCCACCAGTTCGCCGTCACGGAGAAGGTATTGAACACTGGGCTCGAATGCGGGCGCTTTGGTGTCGGTCACAGTTGCGGATTCACTCAGATTGGTCATTGTTGTCTCCAAATCGTGTTCGGAAAACAGATCAGGGGCTCGGCTTCACACCAAGGTTGACATCCGTCTTCATCTTACTGTCGGTGTTGTCACCATAATGAAGATGCTTGATGATCCTGTCAACAGTGACCATTGACACTCAATGAGAGACTTCAATAAAGTGATGAAACTTCGATATGTAAATTCTCGGCAGGATGTCGAGTGGCTGGAGCCCGGATGCGCCAGTCAAAAGAAGACTTTCACCTACACCCGTCAACCGGATCGAGTGCCAATTGAGTGAAACTACGACAGTCGAGTCCCGGACTCCGGTGACCTCCCTGGGCGGACGTGCGTCGAGCTGGGCCAAGCAAGGCAGGGCCTGGGCGTACAAGCGATCAGGGGCGGTCCTCGCCGTCGTCGCCGCCGGCATCATTGTGGGACTCCCGCTTGCGGCGATTTTTCTCCACCTTCCCCAGAACCCCCTGCAACCGGACGTGGAATCCATGGCCCTGGCCCCCAACTCCGTTCATTGGTTTGGCGCGGACGGCAACGGCATGGATGTGTTCTCCCGGACGATTGAATCGGCGAGGCTCGACCTTCCTATTTCGCTTGCGGCGACGGCTATTGCCCTTGTCATCGGCGTTCCCTTGGGCCTGTTCGCCACTACCGGTTTGGCCGGCGAAGCGATCATGCGGGTAGTTGACGCTTTCGCCGCGCTCCCCATCATCGTGATTGCCGTGGTGTCCATCCAGCTCATGGGCGGCGGAGCCACCGATGTCATCCTCGCCATCGCCCTGGTTGCGGCTCCACGCTTTGTTCGCTTGTCCCGCGCGGCGGCGATTTCGCTCCGTTCGTCAAGGTACGTCGAGGCGGCAGTGGCCATCGGATGTTCGCCCATCCGTGTGGCCTTCAACCACATCTTCAGGAACGCCTACGGTGTGATCCTCGTGCAGGCCACGCTGACCACCGCCGGCGCCTTGAGCACGATTGCCGCGTTGAACTTCCTCGGCGTCGGGGTCAAACCGCCCCAGCCAAGCTGGGGCGCGATGATCGAAGACGGCGTCAGCATGCTCATCCGGGGTCAGTGGTGGGCCGTGGCCTTTCCGGCACTGGCCCTGCTCCTGGTCATCGGTTCGCTCAACATCATTGCCGGTGCCGTTGAGAACAAGATGGAACGAGTGGAGCGCCCCCGATGAACAAGACCCTCCAAGTCCGGGAACTCGAAACCGAGTTCCACACTCCCCGGGGTGTGGTACGAGCGTTGCACGGTGTCTCCTTTGAGGTGCAGGACAACGAGATTGTCGGGATAGTCGGTGAGTCCGGATCGGGCAAATCGACGGTGGTCCGTTCCATCACGAAGTTGTTGATGCCGCCAGGCAAAGTGTCCGCCGGCAACGTTAGCTTCGCCGGACGCAGTCTCTTGGACCTGCCCGAACGGGAGATGCGCCAAATCAGGGGAAAGGACATCGGATTCATTGCCCAGAATCCATTCAGCGCCCTGAATCCGGTGACCCGCATCGAGAAGCAGTTTGCCAATATCGCCAAGGCGCATGGAGTGAAGGTTGATGCCTCCGAGCGCAGCCGTGCACTGCAGCTGTTGGAATCGACGGGAGTCCGCGATCCGGAACGCGTCATGCGCGGTTATGCGCACGAACTCAGCGGCGGCATGGCCCAGCGCGTCGTCATCGCCATGGCGCTTTACCTCAACCCGCAGCTGGTGATCGCCGACGAGCCGACGACGGCGCTCGACCTCACCGTCCAGCGCCAGGTCCTCGATACTCTTCGCCGCCTGACGGTCGAGAGCGGCCGCTCGATGCTGATTGTGACCCATGACCTTGGGGTGGTGGCCGCATACTGTAACCGCGTACTGGTCATGTACCGCGGAAATATCGTGGAACAAGGACCCGTTGACGACGTTTTCGTCCGTCCACAGCATCCCTACACGATCTCCCTGCTCAACTCGGTGGTGCGTCCCGAAGACGAGACGCCTTACGTGCCAGGGAGCGCTGAAGCACCGGATATCGCGGAGCCGGAAACGCAGGACTCGTCCCAGGTCCAATTGTCCGAAGCCCGGAGGTCTTGAGAATGCCGCTCCTTGAACTCGTGGACGTCACGAAGATCTTCCGTACTCCCCATGGAGAAGCGCGTGCCGTGGACGGAGTTACCCTGTCCGTGGACGCCGGCGAGACGCTCGGCATCATCGGCGAAAGCGGTTCCGGCAAGTCGACGCTCGGCCGCCTGGTCCTGAGGCTGACGGAGCCCGATTCCGGATCCGTCGTCATCGAAGGGCAGGACGTGTTGGCCCTCGGCCGTGGCGAACTCCGCCGCAAGCGGCGCCATTGGCAGATCGTCTTCCAGGAACCCTTCGCGTCATTGAACCCGCGCCTGACGATCCGGCAGATCGTCGAGGAGCCGCTCATCGTCGCCCGGATGGGCAACCGTGCCGAGCGTCGGTTGCGAGTCCTGGCGACCCTGGAGGAGGTAGGCCTCTCGGCCGATTTCATGGACCGGCGTCCGGCGAACCTGAGCGGTGGACAACAACAGCGCGTAGGCATTGCACGCGCCCTGGTCACGAATCCCAGCCTGGTGGTCCTGGACGAACCAACGTCCTCGCTGGACCTGACCATCCGGGCCTCGATCCTGCGCACCCTCGCTCGTCTCAGGGCTTCGCGGGGCCTCACCTATGTATTCATTTCCCATGACATCGAAACCGTGCGGCATTTCTGTTCCACCGTGGCTGTCATGCATCGCGGCAAAATCGTCGAGGTTGGCCCCACCCGGGACGTCTTGATGGCGCCGCAGCACCCCTATACCCAATCGCTCATTGCAGCCGCGTTGCCGGTGGTTCCCTATTCCGCCGTCGTTGGCACTACGAATTCCCAGGGGCAGATTTCATGATCCGCTACATCATTTCAAGGCTCCTGATTGCAGCCTTACTGCTGTGTGGCCTCATCACTCTCAGTTTTGGCCTCGTATCCCTTCTTCCCGGCGACCCGGCCGTGGCCCTTCTGGGTGAATACGCAACTCCGGCAGACGTCGCCCGTATCCACGCGGAACTTGGCCTGGACCTGCCTTTCTGGGAACGCTACCTCGGCTACATGTCCAGGACCCTGAGTGGCGACCTTGGCCATTCCCTCTTCACGGGCAGTTCGGTTTCCGGCGAAATCCTGACCCGGCTCCCCAATACCTTGATCTACTTGGTGCCAGGACTCGCCTTGGCCCTCATCGTCGGCATGGCGAGTGGAACGTTCGCGGCCTATCGCTACCGGCGCTTTGCGGACAAGGCCTTCACCTTCTGGATATCCATCCTCATGGCAATGCCGGAATTCGTGCTGGCGCTCGTGTTGCTGTTTGTCTTCTATCAACAACTGCGCATCGCGCCCGCGCCGATCGGCATGCTCTCCAGTGCGCAAATCACTCCGCCGCACGTCACGGGATCAATCCCTCTTGACGCGATAATTGCCGGCCAGTGGGGAACGTTTTCGTCAATCCTCGGCCGGGCCGTCCTTCCTATCGTGACTATGGGCTTGTTCTTCGCTGCCCCGTTCGGAAAGACAGTGCGCTCAGGACTACTGCAGGTGCTCCAATCACCACAAATCGAATTTGCGAGGGCCTGCGGACTGCGCCCTGCCCAGGTCTTCAGGTATGCCCTCAGCGACATTCGAGGGTCACTCATGACCTACTTGGTACTTCTTTTTGCCGCGTCCCTCAGCGGAGCGGCCATTGTGGAAAGTGTCTTTTCCTGGCCTGGAGTGGGCGGTTGGTCGCTCGACGGCGTGCTCAAAGGCGACGTGCCGGTCATTCAAGGCTTTGTCCTCATCATGGGATCCACGAGCTTGCTCGGCTATGTCATTCTCGACGCCCTGATAACCCTTCTGGACCCCCGTACGCGCAGCAAGGCCGTGGCCGGACGCCGTCAGCCGCGCCTGGGCGCAACCCCGGCAGCCATCTCTTAAGAAGCCCTTAGCCGCCTCCGGAGAAGTCTTGACAGACATCTCCCGACTTCAATAGATTGAAGATATGTTCACTAAAGTTCATGAAGATAAAGTTATCGCCCTCGGTGGAACCATTCCGCTCGACGGCCGCGTGAGCTGGGTACCGGCCGGAGCAACCGGCTTCCAGCCGTCGAATTGCTATCTCCTCAGTGAGGGGTCCGGCCGGCTGTTGATCGACACCGGGCTCGCGGTCCACAGCCAGGAGATCCTCGATGACCTGGTTGAGCTGCTTGACGACGACGGCCGGCTCTCCATGTTTTTCACGCGGAGCGAGATGGACTGCGTTTCGAACCTGGAACCCATTGCCGGGAAATTCGACATCGAGCGCCTCTTCACCGGCGGCGCGATCAACCCCTTCGATGCCTTCGACGACCTGAGCCGCCTCGCGCTTCGAGGCCGCCGGCAGCAGATCGACCAGAAGGGAGAGGGCGGAGATTCCATGGCCCGCACCCCGGAGATCGAGGTGGCGCCGGGGCGTCACTTGACCATTGAGTCGCCGCTCCTGCGGCTCCTCCCGACCTTCTGGGGATGGGACGCGAATACCGGAACCATCTTCACCTCCGATACCTTCACCCACGCCACCATGACGAGCCCGGACGGTTCCCGCATCATTGACTCGCTCGCCCAGGACACCACCACGGCCAAGCAAGTCGCTGAGCATCTTTACGCGAAATACGAGTGGATCCCGCGGGCCACGTGCGAGCCGCTTCGCGAATGGCTCTCTGACAAGTTCGAGACCCTGGCCCCCGAGACCATCGCCCCTTCCCGCGGCTGTGTGATCCGCGGACGTGAACTCGTCCGCCGGCACCTTGATTTCATGCTCGCCGCGCTGACACCGGAAAAGGCATAGGAGAATCCCATGGAAGAACTAGTAGAAACCATGAGCCGCGACCTCCCGCGTGAGGTAGCCGACGGCGTCACCTGGATGAGCTCGTGCCTGCCGTTCCACCTCCAGGACCGCGTGATCCACGGGCACACCTCCACGTACCTGGCACAAGGGACCGAGTCGTCAATCCTCATTGACACGGGCAACCCCTCCAGCTGGAACATCATTTCGGAAACCCTTGACGGGTTGCTGGGGGACAAGCCGCTGAGCTACGTCTTCCCGACGCATCCGGAGCTTCCGCACACAGGAAACCTTCCCCGCCTCGTCGAGAAGTACCCCGACATCATAGTTGTCGGCGACATTCGGGACTACCACCTCTTCTACCCCCAGATCGTGCCCAACCTTCATGCCCGGGTTCCCGGGGACAAAGTGGATCTCGGCGGCGGATATGAATTCGTGATCGTCGAGGCGATGATCAGGGACCTGCCAAATACCCAATGGGGCTTCGTACCGAAGTCGGGCGTGCTCTTCACGGCCGATGGCTTTTGCTACATGCACCGCCCGGAACTCGATGATGAGGATCCGGTGCACCTCCCCGGCGAATGTGGCCTGACGACAGATGAACTCTCGGCACCCATCGCGGTCGAGAACGCAGCCTTCTTTACCGGCAGCGCGTTGTACTGGGCCAGATTCGCCAACGACGCCGACCAGGTTTACGACCGGGTCGGCAAGCTGATGGACGACCTTGGGGTCAAGATCGTAGCGCCCACCCACGGCAACGTGATCACCAATATTCCGGAGGTGGCGCCCATCATCCGGGCCGGCCACAAGCACGCCTACCGTTACTAATCCACTGCCCACATCAGCAGCGCACTACTCGTAACACGTCCTTTCCCTCTGTACAGAAATTGGAACCAGGCTTATGAAGAATTCGCGTTTATTGCTTGGCTGGGTCGCAGCCGCGGCAGCTGTTTCGCTCACCGGATGCGGGGGAGCCACTCCCACCGCTGCGGTGGCCAAGCCGGAGTCGGTCGTCATCGCCGTCGGCGCCCTCCCGGACAGTCTCACCCCCGCCCCCTGGGGCGGCAGTGCATCGCATGTGGTGCTCACCGGCCTCGGTTCCCAGCTGCTGGAGTACAAAACCGGCGCGACTGATGACCAATCATGCTCGACGCCGTCTACCGCGGTCACCGGTCGGCTCGCCGAGAGTGCGGTAGCCGCCGCCGACGGCAAGGGGGTCATCGTTAAGCTGCGGAAGCTGACAAGCCAGTTTGGAAACACCCTCTCGGCCGAGGACGTGAAATGGAGCCTGGCGATTGGCATGGTGCGGCAGCCCGTCATGAAGGGGACGCTCAAGAGCAGCGGATTCAACGTGGACAACCTCGTCACCGTGATCGATGACCGCACTGTTGAACTCAACACCCTGGGGATGACCTCCTACACGCTCGAGTCACTGCAGAACAATCTCTTCTACATCCACGACAGCAAGGAAGCTAAACTTCACGTCACGCCGGATGACCCCACGGCCAACAAGTGGCTCTCGAAGAACCTGGCCGACTACAGCGGTTGGAACCTTGAGGAGTTCACTCCCGGCACGTCCCTGACGGTGACGGCGGACCCGAACTGGGGAGGCGATCGAGGCTCGGTAAAGCGGGTTGTGGTCAAGGCTGTCCCCGACACCGCCACCCGGACCCAATTGGTGAAGACCGGCGAGGCCCAGATTGCCAACGGCTTTGAATATGACCAATACAGCTCCATGACCGGTGTCAGTGGGGTCAGTGTCCTCAAGTGCACCAGCCAGACCCGCGACACCATGATGTTCAACACGAAGACCGGTCCTTTGGCAGATGAGAAGGTTCGCCAGGCAGTTTCCATGGCGATCGACCGAGCAGCCCTGGCCAAGGGCGCCTACGCCGGCCTCGCGGACCCGGCAGGCTCGATCTTTCCGACGGTGAAGGATTCGCCCACCTACAAATACGATCCCGACGGGGCCAAGAAGCTGCTGGCGCAGACCCAGTACGCGAACGGGTTCCCCCTGACTCTCAGCTACAGCGTCAGCCGCCCGGGCCCCGTCGCGAAGAGTTCAGCCGTCCTCATCCAATCCATGCTGGCGAAGGTCGGAATCACAGTGCAGCTGTTGAACGTGGCCAGCCCGACCGACTTCTCCTCAGCGCTCATCGACGGCCGCTTCCAAGCCGTCCTGTACTCCGAGCCGATCGTCATCGCCGACCCCGCGTTCTACACCTACGCGTTCTACTCCACCGGAGCCCCAAGCAACAGCACCGGATGGTCCAATCCTGAATTCGATGCCACGCGGACCCAGCTGGCCGCCACCCCGAGCGCGAACACGGACCAGAGGGCAGCCCTGCTCAAGAAGATGGCCGGATTGGTGGACCAGGGCGCCCCGATTCTCTCCCTGGTGCAGGTCCGGAACCTGATCGTCAAGCAGGACACCCTGACGGGGGCCGTACCGCTCACCAACGACCAGGTCTATTTCGCCGGTCTGGGCAAGTAACAAACCCTGTGAAGCACATGGTTCTGGCCGGCGGGCGACCGTCGGCCAGAACTCACCCGACCCCAGATCCGCTTTGACGCCGGATCCGCTTGAAGGAAGAAGATCATGATTGAAATTTGCGGCAAACCCGTCCGCGACACCCTCCATGAACTGCTCGATCCCGCCACCACTGCCTTGGTTGTCATCGACATGCAGGTGGGGGCTGTTTCGTCCGGTGGCGCAATAGGAGACTCCGGGCACGACATGAGCATGATGCCGTCCGTTGTCGAAAAGTGCGGCCGCGCCATCACTGCGGCTCGTGCCAATGGGGTGCCGGTTTTCCACATTCGCGTCGAGAACCTTCCTGACGGCGCCAGCTCGCCGGCGGCCTGGCTGCGTGCCCTCTATACCGCAGCGAACGGTCGCCCCATTGACCTCGGCAAACTCAGCGCCAAAGGCGACCCCGCGACGGAGTTCTGCGAACCCTGCATGCCCGAAGACGGGGAAGTCGTGATCACCAAGCGACGCCCCAGCGCCTTCATCGCCACAGAACTCGCCTTGCTGCTCCGCAGCCAGGGAATCGAGTCGGTGGCGCTCGTGGGCGTTTCCACCGGTGGCTGCGTGGAAGCAACCCTGCGCGACGCCGTGCACAACGACTTCTATGCAGTGCTGCTCGAGGATGCGGTGGGAGCCTACGACACCGTGGTGCACGACGCCGCGCTGACAGTCATGCGAGCCCGGCACGACGTCTGCACCCTCGATGAAGCTATTGCTGTCTGGGAGACAGCCAGCACCTCCTGAACCATCCGGATCCAAGGGAAGGAGTGAGAGTGAGCGATTTGCTGAGCGGCCGGATCTACCGGCTCGGCGGGGACATCGAACTGGATGAGCGCGTGAGCTGGTGCCCTCCTGGCGTACGGCGTGCGCAAGCGGTGAACTGCTACTTAATCAGGGGGCCGTCCGGTTCAGTGCTGGTAGACACCGGGATTCGCCTTCATCAGGAAGGCATCATCGAACAGCTTGACCGGCTGCTCTCACCCGGAGAGCCGCTCTCCATTGTCCTCACCCGGACCGAAATGGAATGCTGCCTCAACATCCCCGCCATCGAGGAGCGCTTCCCGGTCGGCTCGGTCTGGTACACCGGCGGAATCACCGTGCCTCGTTCGAAGGCCGAATCCAAACGGATTGCCGTCGATCCGGGGACATCGATGCGGGTAGAAGTGCTGGACGGCGTCGTCGTCGAACTCGTTTCACCGCTCCTCCGGCTTCTGCCGACGCTCTGGGTTTTCGATCCGGAATCGGGCGGGCTGCTGACCTCGGATGCATTCACGCACGGCGGCAGTGCCGATCCGGAGACCCGTGAGGGGCTCCGGAAATTCCGCTGGTTCACCGGGGCGGATACCAGTCCGATCGCCAAGAACGTTAGGGACATCTTCAGGGACCGCGATGTCCGCGCGGTGGGCCCCGGCTACGGAACTCCCTTTATTGGCAGGGACATGTGCCTTGAGCAGGCAGGGGAGCTGGCGCGGGCAATCGAGGAAATGGGTATCCAGTGAAGCACGATTCAATAAACAGCAATCCAGTGAAGCACGATGCAGTCGAACTCCGGTGGCTCGCCGACGGAACCTACTGGCTGGGTGGCTGCCTGTCGGCCAACGCCCAGGGGCAGGAAGTCCACTATCACGTCTCGTCCTATCTGGTGGTGGGCTCCAAAGCGACGCTCTTGGTGGACACAGGGGATCCGGCTCACCGTGCCCTCCTTCTCGCCCAGCTGGAATTGGTCCTCGGTGAACGTCCCCTGGACTATGTCTTCCCGACCCATCCCGAGATCCCTCACGCCGGGAACCTGCCCGCACTGCTGGACAAGTACCCCGGCGCGCTCGTGGTGGGTGACGTCCGTGATTACCATCTGCATTTCCCTGAATACCGCTCCAGGTTCAGGACCCACACGGCCGGAAGCCGGATTGATCTGGGCGATCGGGAGTTCCGCTTCCTCCCGGCCTTCATCCGGGACCTTGAGAACACGCTGTGGGGGCACGACGACGGCGCCCGGATGATGTTTGTTTCGGACGGCTTCTCCTTCATCCACGATGTTCCCGCAGCGGACGGGGCGGCGGCAGAGGACGACGACGAGCCGGTCCATCTTCCCGGCCAATGCCGCTTGTTGTCCGGCGAGATGCCGGAACCTCCCACCGTGGAGCAAGCGGCATATGGCACTGGCCGGGCTCTCTACTGGACGAAGTTCGTGGACGTCAGCGATGCCTTCGCCGGCATTGAAGCGGTACTGGACACGCTTCCCACGAAGCTGATCGGTCCGGCTCACGGCAACGTGATCGACGACGTCGACGGAATGCTCAGGACGTCTCTGGCCGCGCACAGGAAGGTCTACGCGGAAGGCCGCTGATTGTATAGTGAAGTTTGATTCAATATAATGAATTCGAGATGCGACGCTTCGATTGAGAGCGGCGAACGGCAAGGAGTGAGTCAATGCGAGACCTCATTGGATACGGGGAACACCCCCCGGTCGTGACGTGGCCGAATGGTGCCAAGGTGGCCATCTCCATGGTCATCAACTACGAGGAAGGCGCGGAGAGCTCCATAGAGGCCGGTGATGAAAGCGATGAAGACGTCACGATTTTCGGTGGCTGGTCTTCGGATCCGGGCCGGCGGAGCTTGATGAAGGAATCCTTCTTTGAGTACGGCAGCAGGGTAGGCATCTGGCGCTTTTTGGCTTTGCTCCGGGACTACGGCGTGCCCGCGACATTCATGGCTTGCGGTGTAGCCCTGGAACGGAACCCCGAAGCCGCCCATGCGATCGTTCGCGATGGACATGAGATTTGCGCGCACGGCTACAAATGGCGGGGAACCGTCGGAATGACTCCGGCCCAAGAACTGGCCGAAATCCGGGCCTGCGTGGCGGCGATCGAGGGAGTCTCGGGTGTCCGGCCGGTGGGCTGGTATGTCCGCGAGGGAATCACGGAGAACACCCGCGAGATCCTCAAGGACGAGGGCTTTCTCTATGACTCCAATTCCTATGCGGACGACTTGCCGTATTTTGTCGCCGCCGGAGAATCCCGCCACCTTGTGGTCCCCTACTCGGGCGACACCAACGACGCGAGGTTCTGGGGCCCGGGAAGCCTCGGGACGGCGGATGACTTCTTCAATGTACTGAAGGACAGCCTCGACTGCCTCCTGATCGAAGGTGAAACCGTACCCAGGATGATGTCCGTAGGAGTGCACTTGCGCATCGGCGGGCGGCCCAGCGTCGCCTTGGGGGTCAGGCGCTTCCTGGAGTATGCACTCGCGCGGAACGACGTCTGGTTCGCCACAAGGGAGGAGATTGCCCGGTGGTGGATCGCCAACGCGCCTGCCGCCGGCCAGCTCGAAGCAGCGTACGAAGGCCGCGCGTGACTACGTCCATGCCGGGAGAAAGAACTCCTGCGGCCACGGATATTTCGCGGTTGGTCCATAACGTGGTTCAACAGGGCTTTACGGCACTGGAGAAGACGGGACTTCGCGGGCAACAGGACCAAGGCCTCGTCTCCACGCTCATCTCGCGTGACCTGAGCGGATCCGACGACCTGTGCGTCAGTTGGGGCAGGATTCTCCCCGGTCAACATCACCTGTGCCATCACCATCCCGATGCCTCCGAGTTCTACGTGGTCATTTCGGGCGAGCCTCTCGTCCACTTGGGCGACACCGAGTACAGGGCTAAGCCTGGCGATGGCATCTACATTCCCCGGGGCACCACCCATGGCATCACCAACGACGGCAACGAAGACGTCAACCTGGTTGTCGGCGTCAGCAAGCCCGCCGACTGGCAGTTCGTGGCGGACGAGTGATGGCGACGTCGCCGCTGGTCCGGCAGGTTGGACTCATCACGGCCGAGCCGACTCCCACGCTCTTGTCGGTAGTTGCCTACCGAAACCTGGATTTCGTGGTCCTCGACGCAGAGCAGACCACGTTGACGCTCCAGCAATGCGCGGATGCGGTCCAGCGGCTGTCAGGGGCCACTACCCGGGTCGCCGTCCGTGTCCCTGACCTTGAAGACATGACCTTGGTAGCGTTCGCCAACACTGGCGTGGACGAAATTGTCCTCCCCAGGGTGCGGCATCCGAAGGAACTTGAACGCGCCTACCGGGCGACGAGGTTCGGCCCCCATGGGTTCCGGCCAAAACAGGCTTCGTTCGCCTCGGCGTTTGGTGCGGACTATTCCCTGGAACCCCGGCTGACGGTGCTTTTTGAGACGGCGGAAGCCGTCGACGCCGTCGAAGACTTCGTGGCGCTGGAGTGTTTCGACGGCGGCTGGGTTGGCCCCACGGACCTTGCCGGCGAACTGCTGAAACAGGGGAGGCCCGGGGCGGCCGCGCTTGAGGAATCCGTCCAGCGCGTCGTCGACGTCCTCGGAGCCTCCGGCCAAAGCGTGGGACTTCCCGCAAGCGACATCGCCAGTGCCGGCGATGTCCATGCCCGGGGCGCCGATCGCGCCGCGGTGTACTGGGAGCGGGAACTCGCCTCGATGATCGCGCGGTTGGCAAACTCCGCCGCTCCAGAGACCAAATGGAAGCGATGTGACTCCCCGTGAAAATGAGTCGAATAATTCTTCTGCCGCGGTGCCGAAGCTGGCATGCTGTGACGATGAAGAAAGGCTCGACGCCGGAGGATCCTGCCGGATTCTTCGTTTAGTTGACGATTCTTCGATATACTGATGATGAGTGCTGGAACACTGAGGAGCTGTATTGGGAAGCACGGAAGTTGTTAAAGTCGACGACGATGACACTCTGCACCGCAACCTGTGGATCACCCACCTGGGCGCCATGCTCAAGGAACAGCGTGCCGGGCGATTCACTGTCGAGGAATTGGCGGACCGCGCCGGCGTGAGCGCCGGACTGATCAGCCAGATCGAGCGCGGCATCGGTAATCCGTCCTTCGCCACGCTCCTTCGCCTCGCCAACTCCCTCGGTGTGCCGCTGGCGAGCATGTTTACCGACCCCAGCGAGACGCAGAACCACATGCTGGTGCGCCGGGCCGATCGCCGCCGCATTGAGATTCCTTCCCAGGGCATCGTCATGGAATTGATAGTGCCTGATGCGGACCGGAAGCTTGGCGTCATCAACATGACCATCCCCGCGCATTTCGACGGCGCAGAGGTTCCGCATTCGCACGAGGGTGAGGAATGTGTCGTGGTCCAGACCGGCACGCTCGTAGCGAGTGTCGGCGGCCAGGAATTCACCTTGGGCGAGGGCGACAGCCTGACCTATGACGCTACGTTGCCGCATTGGTGGAGCAACCTCACGGACACTGCGGCGGTCATGGTGGCGATCTCGACGCCGCCGTCGCTGGGTAAATCCCATTGACGAGCCGCCCGCCCGGCCCGTCTTCCCGCTTGGGAATGCTCGTGCCGTCGTCGAACTCCAACGCGGAGTCCCTGACGGCCGACATCCTGGCCGGATCGCCCGACGTCGGCGTCCATTACAGCCGCTTCCGGCTCCCGGCAGACCTCGATGACCGCATCGACGCGAAGGTGCTCGGTGACGCGCCGTCGCTGCTCAGCGATGCTGAGCTGGATGCCGTCGCGTTCCACGGAACGTCGGGATCCTGGACCGGCCTCGAAGGCGACCGGGCGCTTGCCGAATCGTTGACGGAGGCCACGGGCGCGCCGGCCACCACCGCATCCCTGGCGCTTGTGGCCGCCCTGAAGGCGCTCGACGCCGGCCGGGTCGCCGTCGTTTTTCCCGGCCCCCCGGGCATCATGGCACTCATTGAACGCGAGTACGCAGCCAGCGGCCTCGAAGTAGTCCGCTCTTCGGTGCCCGCGACATCGATGTCCAATCCGGAGATCTCGCGGATGTCCGGCGCGGATATCGGCGCGCTCATGAGGCCCGCCTTTGGCTCCGGGGTTGACGCTGTCGTCTGCATCGGGACGAACCTTCGCTCGGCTTATCTGGCGGCCGGCTTCGAATCCGAGTTCGGCGTGCCCGTCGTCGACAGCGCAACAGCCACGCTGTGGCATCTCCTCCGCTTGGCCGGAACTGCGCGCTCGATCCAGGGATGGGGCGCGCTGCTCGCAAGCGCCTAGGGCGTTCGCCGGGTATTCAGCAACCAAGCCTCGATGATCTGCGAACGCGTCGCGATCCAGGCCGGATTCTTGCCCGCGTGGGACAAGAAGGTGTCCAGGGCGGCTGCGTAGGCTGGCCGGCCAATGAGGCGCGGGTGCAGGCCCACGTTCATGACGGACGGGCCGGACCGGCTGTCAGTGAGCATCATGTCCAGCGTGCCGCACAAGTGGCGGGCGAAAGCCGTAGCAGTGGGGAACTGCCTGAAAAGGCCAGAGTCGTTGGTGTCACCGGCGTAGGGCAGCACCGGCAGCCCTGTTCCGTCCTTCCCCGCGTTGTCCATCCCCGTTCCAAAATGCGGCAAGTCGTCGTTGAAGCTATTGGACTCATACATGAATCCAGCTGCGGCGAGCATGTCCCGCGTACCCGGGTTGAGTCCGTCCCGGGAGTACCAGCTCGTCGGGGGAACGCCGGTGCTCTTGGCGATGGAGTCGCGGGACGCCGTAATGAGCGCGCGTTCCTCGTCCGGAGCGAGCCCGGCGTGGGTATCCCAGTTGTAACCGTGGTCGGCAATTTCGTGGCCGTCCCTGACGAGCGCGGCTGCGATCTGGGCGTTTTGCTCAAGTGCCGTGGCGCAGCAGAAAGCAGTTGCCCTTGCGTTGTGGCGCCTCAGAATGCGCAATACACGCCAGATGCCTGCCCTTGATCCGTATTCGAAAGCCGATTCCAGGGTGAGATTCCGGACCGTGGGGTGGGCGGGGTGCTTGATCCAGTGGGCGCCAAGATCGTCCGCAGGGCCTCCGCGCGCGATGCTGCGCTCCGCTCCGTCTTCGACATTGATCACTAGGGACACGGCGACGCGTGCACCCCCAGGCCAGCGGAACTCCGGTGGATGCTCGCCGTAGCCGACGAAATCCCGGGTGGTGGAGGGGATTGGCACTGTGGAATCTCCTCTGTGGTTATAGTGAAGATACTTCGATATCATGAACGTAATCGATAGGGAGTCGAATGTCTACGCTCATCCACGGTGGCACCGTAGTGCCAGGCACAGGCAACACGGTGCTCGAATCAGGAGCAGTCATCCTGCGCCACGGGCGCGTCGCCGACGTTCTCGAGCGTTGGGACCCCGATCAGGCCTTCGACGGCGAGGTGATCGATGCGAGCGGATGCGTCGTGATGCCCGGTCTCATTAATAGCCACGTCCACGGGGTGACTCCCGGCCCGCTCATGCCCAGCGGCGCCCCCGCGCTGCCCGACGACGAGTGGCTGGCGAATCTTGACCGCCACCTTCTTGCGGGAACTACCACGGTGCTGAACCTTTGCGGTTTTTGCACCATGGACCATGTCCGGGAAGCGGACCGCCGCCATGCGGTTCACGTCCGGGGAGCCACGACGTACTTGCCCGAGGCTGAGCGGGCCGCACGAATGGCTGACGGGAGGGGACTGCCTGCGCAGTCTGGCCACAGCACAGTGGAAAAGATGCTCGACGACGGCGCGATCGCGATCGGTGAGCTTGGTGGCGGGCAGACCCTCGGCGGGGGAGGGCAGGACCTGAGCTACATCCCTCGCGCCATCGAAAGGGCGAGCGGCGTGCGGGTGCACTCGGCGCAGGCCCGGCGGATGAAGGAAGCCGTTCTTGGCCGCTTCATCGATCCCGAAGCTTGCGATATGGCCGAACTGCGCGCCGCGGCCGCCGAAGCCGGGTTGGAAGGACAAATCGACCTCGTTGAATTGCGGAAAATCATCGCGGATTCCGTGTTGCCTTCCTTCGAGCCGGCGCTCAACGGCATCCGGGAAGGCGTGCAAGCCGCGGCCCGATATGGCGTGCCGGCGATCCTGCACAGTGCAGCCGCGACAGCACGGGTCATGCGCGAACTCATGGAAGGGCCACCTGAGCCCAAGACCGGCGGGGCCAAGGCGAGTGTCATTGCCTCCCACGCCAACCACCCCTCGCACACTCCCGCGGAGGCCCTCGCGCTGGCCAGGCTCGGCCGGGACCACGGCTGGCCGGCCGAAGCTTCCGTTTTCGACCTCCTGCACCGCAAACAGACCGTGACAACGCGCGAGCATTGGGATGTTCTGCTGCAGGAGCCAGGGCTCATTGAGGTCCTCGCCACCGACTACGGACACGAGGGTCATCACGATGAATTGATCTCGGCCGTGCAGGATGTCGCCGAGCGCGGCTATCGATCCTTGGCAGGAGCAGTGGCCATGGCGACGTCGGCAGTGACCGGGTTGATTCCGGGGATTGCGCCGAATGGTGGGCGGATTGAGGCGGGGTGGGATGCCGACGTCGTCGTGGCCAGCGCCGAAGACTTCCGGGACGTACGCTTCGTCTTCGTCGGTGGCGTCTGCGTGGTGCGGGAGGGTCTGCTCACTCGGGCGGCGCGCCCGTGAGTGGGCAGCTGACCCCGGAGCAGTCTGCGCGACTCATCGAGCTGGTTGGCGAGGCCATCCAGCGGGAGGACGCTGCCGCCGTCGAACGCTCATTTTCTGACTTTCAGCGCGGCATGGCCGCGTTGAGGGCCGATTTCGACCCCCAACGTTTGCCGGAAGCCCCGGGAGGTGGCGCGAATGACTGAACCATGGGAACTGGGAATCGCGGAGGCGTCCGGCCTGCTGCGCCGCGGCGAACTCTCGGCGGCCGAGCTCGTGGAATCTGTCATTGGTCGGCTAGAAGCCACTGAAGATTCAGTGCATGCGTGGGCATACGTCGACAAGCGAGCCGCTCGAAACGAGGCACGCGCCGCTGATAATTGTGCGGAGCGCGGAGAGTTTCTCGGACCGCTCCACGGGATTCCGCTCGGAGTGAAGGACGTCATCGACGTGCGGGGGATGCCTGCTGAAGGCGGATCCCTCGCGCTCAGGGGCCGTGTTGCTTCCGACGACGCCGGCGTGGTTCGGCAGCTGCGGCGGAACGGGGCAGTGATCCTGGGCAAGACGGTGACCCATGAGTTCGCCTTCGGGCAGGGGACCCCGCAGTCGAAAAATCCTTGGGGAGCCGAGCGCTACGCCGGCGGTTCGAGCATTGGCTCGGGAGTGGCCGTGGCCGTCGGGAGCGCGCCGGGCGCCTTGGGCACGGATACCGGCGGATCCGTGCGGAATCCGGCATCGGTCAACGGGTTGGTGGGCCTCAAAGCAACGGCCGGACTGGTGGACGGATCGGGCGTGCTCAACGTCAGCCATACCCTCGACCACATCGGGCCCATTACCCGAAGCGTGGAAGATTGCGCGGCGCTGTTTCGAGGCATGGTGGGTCCGGAGTCGCCTGCCCGGCTGCAGGAGATGGTGCTCCCCGAGGCCATGCCCACACTGACCCGCGTCGCAGTGGATCGTGGCGCCTGGGCCGAGTGGGAGGTCACGCCGGAGGTGGCTGCGGTCCTAGAGCGGGCTGTGCATGCGTTGCAGGAACTCGGGGTGGAGGTTGTGGAGCTGTCCCTCCCTGAACTGAAGATGGCACTGCCGGCGAGCTTGGCGATTTCGTTGTCCGAATCGGTCGAACACCATCGCGAGCTGCTGGCCAGAAGGGCTGACAAGTATCTGCCGGGTACCCGCGTGATGATCGAGACCGGCGCATTGGTGCCGCGCGAAGATGTCGAGCTCGCACGTCAAGTGCGCTCGTATCTTCGGGGCTCCCTAAGGACTGCCATGGACAACGCAGGGGTCCAGGCCTTGGTGTCCCCGACGCTGCCGTCCATCGCGCCGATCGAAGCGGACATGTCCCATTCGCTGACCGGTTCAACGGGGAAGGATTCCCTCTCAAGTGCGCTCATGATGCTCTCGCCGGCAAACCTCACCGGCATGCCCGGGCTGAGCATCCCTTGCGGATTTGCGGGAGGACAACCGGTGGGGATGCACTTCCTGGGGCGGGAATTAGCGGAGACAGACCTCTTGGGCATCGCGCACGTCTATGAGAGACACACCTCGTGGCACGCCAAGGTGCCGGTCCGCGGCTGAGCCGTAGTAGCCGTGAACTTTGTCACATAAGCTACTAGGAGAGTAGGAAGAGGTTGGCGGTGCATCCAGAGTTGCGTGGCTTGCGATTTTTCGGTGCGCGCTGGAAGACGCGACCGCTTGCCTCCCAGATTCTGGTGTGGCTGCTCTGCATCCTCTTTGTGACAGTCACTTTGGGCGCGCTTCTTTACACCCAGATCAGCAACCAGACCCTCGAGGACCAATACCGGCTCAGGGCGCTGGGGATCGCGACTACGGTGGCGCAAATGCCGGAGATCGTCACGTCGCTGGGGAACGGGGATCCAACGCACTCGATTCAGGCGATTGCGAGCAAGGTCCAGTCCCAAGCGCAGCCGGACTACGTCGTCGTCTCCGACCGGAAAGGTGTCCGGTATTCCCACCCGAATCCAAACCTCATCGGGCAGACCTTGGAAGAACCCGTCGCCGTCCTCGACGGGCAGACCCATGTCGGCATCGACAAGGGCAGCCTCGGCGACTCAGTCAACGCCAAGGCGCCGGTGCGCGCGGCGGACGGGACCGTCGTCGGGCAGGTCTCGGTGGGAATCCTGGAGACCACGGAAAGCAGCGAACTCGCCAAACAGGTGTTGTTGATTGCCGGCTATTCGGCGGTCGTGCTCGTGATCAGCGCCATGGGTTCTGCCTTGCTGGCGCGCAGGATCAAGCGGGTCACCTTCGATCTCGAACCGGTGGAGATTGCGTCCCTACTGCAGGAGCGTGAAGCCCTGCTGCACGGCATCCGCGAAGCAATGATCGGCTTCGACGACGACGGCCGGGTCACCGTCATCAACTCCGAGGCGCGCTCCCTGCTGCACCTGGAAGAAAACGTGCTGGGAGAGAAGATCGAGGATCTTCTGCCGTCCGGACGGCTCCGTTCCCTCCTGACGGGTGAGATCAGCGGTACCGACCAGATCGTGATCACCGAGGACGCTTTGCTAGTGGTGAACCGGATGTCCGTTGCCTTGGCGGGAAGGAGCATAGGCTCGGTGGTCACATTGCGCGACCGTACCGAGGTAGAGGGCCTCGTCCGCGACTTGCGCTCCGTCGAAGGGCTGATGGAAGCTTTGCGCGCCCAGGAGCATGAGTACGCCAACCGTCTCCACGTGGTGGACGGACTCTTGGAACTCGGAGATGTGGACCAGGCACGGAATTTCGTATCGCGGATTTCGGACACCTCGCGCTCCCTTGGCGAAGGGCTGCGCTCGCGGATCGAGCCGCCGGAGCTTGCGGCCCTGCTGCTCGCGAAAATCACCGTGGCTGCTGAGCAGGATGTCGAAATCTCGGTGACCGACGACTCTCAGCTGCGTCAACCATTCCTCGAAACGCAAGCGCTGCTCACGATCGTCGGCAACCTCCTGGACAACGCCGTCGAGATCCTCGCGGAGCAACCCACGCCCCGTGAGGTGACCATTCAACTGGACGATTCCTCGGGCATTTTCATTTGCGTGACCGACAATGGGCCCGGTGTTCCTGCGGAATTGGTGGGCACGATCACCGCCGACGGGTTCACCACCAAGGAACCGCGGCCAGGAATGCGCCGCGGGATAGGCCTTGCGCTGGTGAGCCGGATCGTTCACCGTGCAGGAGGAACTATGGATGTTTTCCCCGGACCCGGGGGACGCTTTGAAATCTGGTTGCCGGAACCGCGCTTGGGATCCGAAACCCCGGTCATGACAGGAAAGTCGATCGAATGATCCGCACCTTGGTGGTCGACGACGACTTCCGCGTAGCGCGCATCCACGCCAGCCGCGTGGCCAAAATCGAGGGATACGAATGCGTCGGCGAGGCGCACACCGCCGCCGAGGCCAGGGAAGCGGTACAGCGGCTCAAACCGGACCTTCTCCTCCTCGATGTCTACCTTCCCGATGAAGACGGCATCAGCCTGTTGAGGTCGCTTCAGGGAGCCGGCGAAAAGCTCGACGCCGTCATGATCACCGCCGCGCGGGACCTTGAGACCGTGCGGGCCGCCATGCGCGGGGGAGCGGTGTACTACCTCGTCAAACCGTTTGGCTTCGAGCAGCTGCAAACCCAGCTGGAGGCCTATCGGCGCTGGCGGCAGGAGGCGGAGTCCCGGACCGTGGCGGACCAGGCGACCGTGGACCAGCTCTTCAGCCTGCGCCGGACGGCTCCCCCTGCCAAAGGACCGCGGCGTCTGCCACCCACGATGCAAAAAGTCCTCGACATGGTGGTTCACTCCACGGAGCCCTTGGGTGCCTCCGAGATTGCGGGCAGCGTCGGCATCAGCCGCCCGACGGCCCAGCGCTATCTCAGTGAACTCGAACGCAAAGGACTTGTTGACCTGCATTTGGCCTACGGTTCCACCGGGCGCCCGGTTAATACGTATTTGCCGCGCAAGGGTTGAGGACCGACGGCGGGATATGCTGCAGACGCGGAGCTCGCTCCGCTGAGCCGGCGTCGAGCGCCGTTGTGGGGATTTTGGGGGAAGAAAAGTGAAATTTTGGAGCCTGGCCGTCGTGGCCGCGACGGCGTTCGCCTATCTGGGCGCTGTGCCGGCGATGGCGGCACCTTCGGAAGTTCTGGGCGTGAGCGGGGTGCCCGTTGGCGTGGTGGTTGGTTCCGACGGCACTGCGTATGTGGGCAATTACGGCGGGGCTGGTGGCATCCAGGTGATTCCTCCCGGAGCGGTCCGGCCATCCCGGACCATCAGCACGGGAGGGTCCACGTCAGGCCTGGCAATGGCCCCTGACGGCACCCTTTTTGTGGCTGAGCTGGATAGCGCCAGCAATCAGTACGACGTGGGCGTCATTCCTGGTGGCGCGACCGGAGTCGCGCGACGAATTCCGGTTTCCCGCGGGAGTCATCTGATCGCCGCAGGCCCCGACGGGACGATCTACGTTCCGAACTCCTCGGAGCACACCGTGTCGGTCATCGCGCCGAACGGATCGACCGTGGACCGGACAGTTGGTGTCGGAGCAGGCCCGGTGGAAGTCGCGGTCACGAAGGACGGCACCGCATTCGTGGCAAACCAAATCGCGGGGACGGTCTCAGTCATTCCGTCCGGAGCGAGCGCTGTGTCCAGGACCATTCAGCTCAGCGCAACACCCGGGACCACAGAGAATCCCCACGGGATCGCCGTAGGCCCCGACGGAACAATTTATGTCACCAACATCAGTTCCAATGAGCTCGCTGTCATCAAACCGGGCGCTGGCACAGTTGCCTACCGCATCTTCGTCCCGGGAGGACCCCAAGAGGCGGCCGTCGGGCAGGACGGTACCCTCTATGTGACCACGGTCCAGGACCGCGTGTTGTCAGTCATCCCGCCGGGCGCAACAGCTGTGGGATCCTCCATCCCGACTGATAAGAACTCCGGGCATCTGGCGGTGGCTCCGGACGGGACAGTCATCGTGACGAGCCCGGGCGGCGGTAGCGGCGACGGCTCAGTATCCCGTTACGCCGCCATTGCACCGGGCGCAACAACCACCACAGCCTCGAAACCCGCCACCCCCGGAACGCAATCCGGCGACGGGATTGCCAGCCCGTGGAACATGATCACTGCAATCGGTGGCAGCGCCGCGATAGTGGCAATCGCCGTCGCCGTCTTCATCGTGGCCGCGGGACGCCGTAAGGGATCCGGACTTGGCGACCCCAGTAGGCCTCGATCTGCAACCTAGGGGTTGCTCTTTCTTTGGGTTAGTGCAACCCTGTAGTTGCAGCAACTGACTGAAAGGAACAGAATCATGACTATGACTGCAAACCAGGCCTCTGTCGTCGATGCCGGCGAATTCACCGTCAGGCGCACCATCACCATAGCGGCACCAATCGAGAAGGTTTGGGCCGCGATCACCGAGGCCGAGCACATCGCGCGCTGGTTCGGACAGGCCGCCGTCCTCGACGAAGTGGCCGTCGGCGCCGGCGGTGTCTTCTCTTTCGAAGGCTACGGCGCCTTCCCGGTGCGGATCGAGGAGCTCGACCCACCGCGAATGATCGCCTACCGCTGGAGCAACGACGACGCGCGCGGCACCCAGCCTGCCGAGGTCGATCCTGACCACTCGACCGTGTTCCGCTTCACGCTTGAAGCGCTTGACGGCGGAACGCGGCTCACCGTCGTCGAGACCGGCTTCGACACGACGAGCGATCCCTCGTTCAACATGGAGAGCCACCGCCAGGGCTGGGACTCGGAACTCGACGAGCTGGCAGCGTATGTCGAGGGTGGGTCGTGACCGCGAGCACCCTGGTTCCAGTGTTCGCCGCGCTCGGCGACGAGACGAGGTGGAGCATCCTGGCTGCCCTCGGCGAGGGCGACGCATCGGCGTCGGCCCTCGCTGGGCGGCTCCCGGTCACCCGACAAGCGATCGCCAAGCACCTCGCTGTGCTGCAGGAGGCCGGACTCGTTGAATCGGTGCGCGTGGGCCGCGAACTGCGCTACAGGGTGCTCGGCTCGCAGCTGAGCGAAACGGCACGCAGCCTCGACCGCATCGGCGCAGAGTGGGACCGCCGCCTGGCCGCGATCAAGCGCATCGCGGAGGGGTTGTAATTCTTTGACGACGGGGCCGTCTAAGTTGAGCGTCGGTTGCGCGCTTGGTGCGCCAACTGGATGAAGCCATAAATGAACGCGGCCTCGATGAGCACCATCAACCCCAGCCACAGCAACTCGCCCGTGCCGATAAAGTCAATGATCCCGACAAGGACGAGCACGGTCCCGAGGACCAGCGTGTAGACGGCGAAACCGAAAGCCACCCTTGCGCTCCGCACGCCCGTCTGGAAGCCAAATCCCAAGGGTTCGCCTCCCGGATAGCCCTGGACGCGATCGTGTCCCACGGGCTTGAGCCTGTCGAACTCGTCCCAAGGATCCAGATCCTGATCGGCCATAGTTCCATTATCCCGCGAATCGAGCCGGCCGCTTGGGGGTCCGTTGCCGTGTCAGGCGGGGGTGCCTGGGTGTCATTTTCGGGAAACGCTCGGGAAAGCCATGGACAATGGGGGCCATGATGCCCGAAGAACTCACCGCTAGCCCGCGGGTCAAGGACACCGTAGCTGTTGGCGGACAACTCCAAAACGCCGTCTCCCGAGCCTCCGCCTCGAAAGTACCCGAGGTCACCCTCTTGTTCTGGGTCGTGAAGATCCTCACCACCGGGATGGGCGAAACTACGTCCGATTTCCTGGTCCACCGGTTCGAACCCGAGATCGCTTTGGGCCTCGGTTTCGCGGCATTGGTGATTTCGTTGGTCCTGCAGTTCCGGGTCCGCAGGTACATCCCCTGGGTGTACTGGACCGCCGTCGCGATGGTCAGCGTGTTCGGGACCATGGCTGCGGACGCCGTCCACGTCGGACTTGGCGTCCCCTACCTGGCGTCGACCCTGTTCTTCACCGTGGCGCTCGCCGTCGTTTTCCTGCTCTGGCACCGGAGCGAAAAGACCCTCTCCATCCACAGCATCACCACCCCGCGTCGGGAGGCCTTCTACTGGGCTGCCGTGCTGACAACCTTCGCGCTCGGCACGGCCACTGGAGACCTGACCGCGTACACGCTGGGCCTGGGCTACCTCGCCTCAGGCATCATGTTCGCGGTTGTCATCGCCGTCCCCGCATTGGCCCACCGGCGTCGCTTGCTGGCGGCGATTCCGGCCTTCTGGTTCGCATACATCCTGACCCGGCCATTGGGGGCGTCCTTCTCTGACTGGACCGCTGTTTCCCCCGACCGAGGGGGACTCGACTGGGGTACCGGCCCCGTCAGCCTGGTCCTCGCCGCGGGAATAGCTGTACTGGTCACGTTCCTGACGATCAAATGGCGGCGAGCCGTCAAGTAGGGCGATCCACTGCCGCATGTTTCGTACTGTTGTTCGCATGTCCTGACATATTTGCGTTAATTCTTCCTCCAGTTCACCCCGGATTCATAGCACGTGACCCGCTCCTTCACCTTGCCCTTGGATGGTAGTTCCTGCCCTTGGGGGACTTTTCGGTTCAAGATGAAGGAACACCATGACCAACCGCTTCCTAGCAGCGGCCGCCGTCGCCGTTGTTGCAGCCACCGCTGTGACCGGCTGCGCGCAAAGCAGTACTGCTTCGGCCCAGAACAATGGCGCCAGCGCATCCCTGGACAAGACGATCACCGTCTTCATTAGCGGAGACACGAACGTCCAGAACCTGTGGGAAAAGAGCCTTGTTCCCGCCTTCGAGAAGGCCAACCCCGGCTACAGCGTGAAGGTCACGCTCGATCTGCACGGCGAGCACGATGCCCAGACCCTGGCGAAACTGACCAGCGCCACGGAGCAGAACAAGGAACCTGATTTCGACCTCGTCGATGGTGGCTTCGTTCCCAAGGCCTCCGCAGCCAATCTGCTGACCTCGGTGAGCTCGCAAACGATTTCCGCCCTGAACGATGTCCCGCAGGACGTCATCAAGGCCGGCGGCACCGGCGGCATCCCGTACCGCGGCTCCGCTGTACTCCTGGCATATGACACTAAGACAGTTGCCACACCGCCGAAGACCCTTGACGATTTGCTCGCCTGGATCAAGGCAAACCCGGGCAAGTTCACCTACAACTCGCCCAAGTCGGGAGGGTCCGGCGGCGCATTCGTTGCCACCGTTCTGGACAAGTTCGTCCCTGCCGACGCCCGCGCCAAGATGACGGTGGGCTACGAGAAGGACCTCGAGAAGTACTGGGACCAGGGCTTCGCGACATTGAAGGACCTCAACTCGTCCGTCTTTCAGAGCGGCGTCTACCCCAACGGCAACCAGCAGACCCTTGACCTGCTCGCCAAGGGACAGATCTCCATGGCTCCGGTGTGGTCTGACCAGTTCATCACCGGCTTGACCAACGGCCAGATCCCGTCCACCGTGAAGGCCACCCAGATCAGCAACCCGTCCTTCACCGGCGGTGCCGCCTACCTCGGCATTCCGAAGTCCTCCACCCGCCAGGAAGCGGCACTGAAGCTTGCCAACTTCGTCCTGTCGCCGGACGCACAGACCATGATCATCAAGGAAATGTCCGGTTTCCCGGCTATCAGCCTGGACAAGTTGCCTGCTGATGTGAAGGACAAGTTCAAGGACGCAGACACCAACAACCTGCGTAAGGGCTACTTCGACCAGATGGGCAAAGACCTGAACAACCTCTGGGACCAGAAGGTTCCCGGCCAGTGACAACCACGCTTCAAAAGCCGGCGGAACTGCAACAAACAGTTCCGCCGGCGGGTGCCCCGCGCCCCAAGCGACTGAGCCTGCGCGCCGTCGGGTTCTTCATGGCGCTGCCGCCGATCCTGTTGATCGCGATCTTCGTCGGCTTCCCGATCGTTCTCGCCTTCGGCTTCAGCATCGGCTTGACCGGCGGGTTGAACCACACCATCGCCACGATTGGCCAGAACGTGCACGAGGCAGACGCATGGTGGGGAACGCTGGCCGCGTACCAAGAGATGTTCACCAACAAGCGTTTCCTCGGGGACCTTCTGGTCACGGTCGTCGTGACGCTGGTCAGCACGGCAACAGTCATCTTCCTCGCGTTGGGCATCGGGCTCTACCTCAAGCTCAAGGGCGGTCGAATGGCCCGCCTCCTCTCCGGACTCGCAATCGTGCCGCTCTTCATCCCGGTTGTCATCGCCTCGTGGGCGATCCTGACCTTCTACTCCGGGACCGGTTTCCTGAGGAGCGTCTTTGCGCTCTTCGGTCTTGACTTCCCCGTGTGGGCCTTCACTATGGTCACGGTCATCATCGGTTCAGTCTGGACGTCGCTTCCGTTCGCTGTGCTCATGGTCTCCTCCGGACTGCAGTCCGTGCCGAACGCCATGATCGAAGCAGCACGCGACGCCGGTGCCGGCTCCTTGCGCACGATCGTCTCAGTGATCGTTCCCATGGCGGCAGTCCCCATCATCATCGCGACGACGTTTACGGCCATCGGAATTGTTGGATCGTTCACGGTCCCGTACTTCACCGGGCCCAATTCACCGAACATGCTCGGAGTGGACATGTCCAACTACTTCTCTGCCTTCAACCAACCCCAGCAGTCCGCCGTCATGGCCTTCACTGTCTTCCTGATTGCCTCCGGAATCGCCGCGCTCTACGTGTGGGCAAACTTCCGTTCCGCCAAGGAACAGGGGAAAGTCTGATGGCTATCGCTCCTGCTTCCCGCACCCGCCGACCGCTCACGCTGGACTCGATTGTCCGCAGTGCGCTGGTGGGCCTGTTCGTGGTGCTCATGGTCGTTTTCATCCTGGGACCCTTGCTCTGGCTCGGCGTCCGCGCCTTCGCCGGTAACTGGACCTTCCCCAATCTCCTTCCCGATGACTGGACATTGCGCTGGTGGCAGGTTGTCGTCAACGACGGCGCGCTCGGCATCGCGGTGCAGAACTCCTTGTTCTTCGCCCCGCTGACGGTCCTCGTGTCTGCGATCATCTGCTTGCCCGCGGCCTACGCCTTCGCCCGCTTTGATTTTCCCGGACGCCGATTCTTCCTGATCAGCCTGTTCGCGACGAACGCCTTTCCTAAGATGGGCTTGTTCGTTACCCTGGCGGCTCTTTTCTACGCGTTGAACCTGATGAACACCATTTTGGGAATCCTCGTGGTGCACGTGCTGGGCACAGTGGTCTTCATGACATGGATCCCCGCGGCAGCGTTTGCTGCCGTGCCGCGAAACCTGGAGGAAGCAGCCCGCGACGCCGGAGCCTCCAAATTGCGCGTGTTCGCCTCAGTGACGCTCCCCATGGCGCTGCCCGGGATTATCGTCGCGGCCGTGATGTCCTTCCTGGCTTCCTTCGACGAAGCACAAGGAACGTACTTGGTGGGCGCGCCGGCCTTCATGACCATGCCCACCCAGATGTACAGCCTGGTGCTGAACTACCCCACCCAGGTGGCTGCCGTCTTCTCGATCCTGCTGGCCATCCCCTCCGTTGCCCTCATGCTCGCGGCGCACAAGCACATCCTCGGCGGCCAGCTCGCCGAAGGCTTCCAGATCAAATAGCGCCCCGCGCTCAACGTCAGACAGAGAACCCATGACAATTCATGAACCATTGACTGAACCACCCGCCAGCACAACAAAGCCGGGAACTCCGGCGTCGGGCGGTGGGCTGTCTATCCGCGGCCTCCACAAGATCCTCGGCGGCCGCACCATCATCGACAACCTCGATCTGTCGGTAAAGGAGGGCGAACTGGTGTCCCTGCTGGGGCCCTCTGGCTGCGGAAAGACAACGACGCTGCGCATGATCGCCGGCTTCCTCGAACCGGACTCCGGCTCCATCGAGGTGGAAGGCCAGGAAGTCTCCCACCTCGGCGCGGAGAACCGCCCGAGCGCCATGGTGTTCCAGAACTACGCGCTGTGGCCCCACATGACCGTGGCCAAGAACGTCGGCTTCCCGCTGAAACTCCGCAAGATGTCCAAGGCTGAGATCAAGGACAGAGTGGAAGCCGTCCTGGAATTGGTCAGCCTTTTGCACCACAAGGATTCCAAGCCCGCCCGCATTTCCGGCGGCGAGCAGCAACGCGTAGCTTTGGCCAGGGCACTCGTCCAGGAGCCGAAGCTCTTGCTCCTTGACGAACCCTTGAGCAATCTGGACGCGAAGCTGCGTGTCAAAGTGCGTGAAGACATCCGCAAGATCCAGCAGGAACTGGGCATCACCACGGTCATCGTCACCCATGACCAGGAAGAAGCGATGTCCATGTCCGACCGCATCGCCGTCATGAATGCGGGCCGGATCGAGCAATACAGTACCCCGGAAGCGCTCTATGCCCGCCCGGAAACCGAGTTTGTGGCCACCTTTATCGGCAGCATGAACCGCCTGGAGGGCTCGCTCAACAACGGACTCATCACCGCGGGCCCGGACATTCTCGGGATCCGGCCCGAGGACGTCATCCTGGCAGACGCGCCCTTTGCGGGTGCGGTCCCGGCGACGGTCGAGAGGGTCGTCCCCCGCGGACACTTCCAGGAAGTGTACGTGCGCAGGGCCGACGCCCAGCTCCGCAGCTTTGTGAGCGGTGAGCTCATGCAGCCAGGCCAACAGATGTATGCGGGGATCCGCAAGGCCATGTCCTTCCGGGACGGACGCTCGGTAGCAGAGGGAGGTGCCGCGCTTTGAGAAACACCGTTGACACCAAAAGGACCCGCGCGACGGCCCATCGGGGCGACTCCAGCAAGTATCTCGAGAACACTTTGCCCGCCATCGCGTCAGCCATCGACGCGGGTGCGGATCTCGTGGAAGTAGACGTCCGGGTAACGAAGGACGGGCAGGTGATCCTGCTGCACGATGCCTCGCTGCTCAGGATCTGGAGCCTCGACGCCGACGCTGCAGACGTCGACTATGACCGCATCACGCAACTGGGCGCCGGCGAGGAGCGGATTCCCCTGCTTTCCGAAGCCCTAGAGCTTTTCCGCGGGCGCCGGTCAACCTTGCTCATCGACATGGACGAGCCCGGCCCCGCAGGGGCGGCTGCCGCCGTCGTGCGCGAAAGCGGCATCGAAGTGGCCTGGTGCGGGAACCTGGACGGAATGCGGATCATCCGCGCCCTCGACCAGGACGCCCGGATTTGGCTGCCCTGGAGCAAAAGGATCGCCCCACCGGAAGAGCTGCTGGCCGAGCTGAATCCTGAGTTCGTCAATTCCGAGCACGTGGTTCTCAGCAAGCACATGGTCGAACAGATCCACGCCGCGGGGGCCAAAGTTGCGTGCTGGACCATTGATGATCTCGAAACAATGCGCTGGGCCTTGGGACTCGGCGTGGATTCGATCACGAGCAACCAACTGGATCTGTTGCAAAGCGCCATCGCTGAAGACCCGCAGGTGTGGGCTTCGGCCCAGGCTCCCGGGGGACTCGCCGGCGATGAGGTTCTTGAGTCCCGGAAAGTCGCCTTTGAGCTGGCCGAATGGGCCGTCGGGTACATGCGCGACGCCGATCGTGGCCAGGTCTCGACCAAGGCGCACCCTGCTGATCTGGTCACGGAAGTCGATGTCGCCGTCGAGCGCCATGTCCGCGAAGTGATTGCCGCCCGACTTCCCGGCCACACGGTAGTGGGCGAGGAAATGGGCGGGGTCGCCGTGCCCGGCGCACCGTGTTGGTACCTTGATCCCGTCGACGGAACCACCAACTACGTGAACCACATTCCCTGGACGGCGTTCTCGCTTGCCTTGGCTGTTGACCGCAAGCCCGCGGTGGCCGTCGTCGCAGATCCTTGGCGTGGCGAGATTTTCGAGGGGTGGTCCGGTCATGGTGCCTGGCTCAACGGAAAGCCGCTATCGCTGGCTCCGGCGGGGGTTTCGACGGCGGCCCTGGCCGGAACCGTGGTGGCGACCGAGCTCGCGGGGCACTTGCCGTGGCCCGGAATGCTGGAACTCCTCGCGGAGCTTGGCGAGCGGCACAGCATCATGCGGATCATGGGATCGGCGACCATGACGGTGGTTGGGGTAGCTGCCGGGCGTGGTGCGGGGGCAATCATCGGGAGCTTCAGCCCGATCGACCACCTGGCGGCCACGCTCGTTGTTCAAGAGGCTGGAGGCGTCGTCCTCAACTCCGAAGGTGAGATGGACACGTTCCCTGAACAGGGCGGGGTACTCGCGGCACGTCCGGAATATGCCGCCGAACTCTACGAACTGTGGAGGCAAGCACATGACGACGCGGGGGACTGAGCTCCTCAGCGACGCCGTATCCGCCCTTGACCGGCGGAGCCGCTTCGAACTGGTTGAGGAGATCCGCCTCGACTTCCCGACGCACCACCCGCAGGGCATGGCCTTCGCCAAGGGTCTGACGTTCTTGTCGTCCGTTGAGATCCTCGAAGCGCCGCGCCCTGCGGCGGATCCGGCGCTGCGCACTCCGGGCCGGGGGAGCGGGCACGTCTTCGTCCTTGACGCAGGCGGGCTGCTACGCGATATCGCCGTGGGTGAGGGCTTGGCGTATCACCCCGGTGGTATCGACTTCGACGGCGACCACGTGTGGGTTTCCGTCGCCGAGTACCGGGCCGGGAGCAGAAGCATCGTCTACACGATCGATCCGGGAACCTTCGAGGTCCGTGAGCGGTTCCGCGTGGACGACCACATCGGTTGGATCGCCCGCGATCCCGGGCTGGACCTGGTGTTCGGCGGGAGCTGGGGTTCCCGGCAGCTCTACACCTGGGACACGGAAGGCCAGCTGGTGGATCAGTGGGAGAATCCCGGCCATTTCGTCGACTACCAGGATGCCCAGATCCTCGGTCCGGGACTCCTGCTGTGCAGCGGGATTTCCTTGCTGCCGCAGGCCGATGGCGGTGTTGTTGAACTCGGGGGACTGGCCTTGGTGGAGCCGCTGCGGCAAAGAATCACGTGGGACGTGCCCATCAGCGAGTTCAGCAGTGCCGGTCACGTCATCACACGCAATCCTGTCACGGTCACCGTGGATGAATCCGGGCTGCTGATTCACGCGGCGCCGGATGACGGCGACGACGGCGGCGGCACGCGGATACTGAGCTACAGGATCATTTAACACAGCCGTGACAGACCGGAAACCGGTCCTGAACGGTGCCTCGATAGCGTGGCCACATGATCGTATCCATCATGTCCAAGGTCAGTGCCTGGATCGAAGCCGCCTACTTCTACGACGCCGCCGAGCTGGGGGCCTCCGGAGCCACTGAAACCACCCGCTATGGCTGGCTCCCAGCCCTCAGCGGTGTGGCCATCGCCGACGCCCAGGCGCGGAAAATCCGGGCCGCGGAGTAGCTAAAACCCCGGGATTCCGGGGTTTTTGAATTGCTAGATGTCTTGTTGAACACACTATTCGTTGATGGCGTGTACTATGCCCTAAACTGCTTCACTGAGGTGCCTGAAATGGCACTATGCAGCAACGAAAGTGAACCAATCAATGGCTACCGATTACGACGCCCCACGCAAGACCGAAGAAGAGTCTCCCGCCGAATCGCTCGAGGCCCTTCAGGCGTCGCGCGGCTCCGGTGCCCAGACTGCTGTCATCGACATCGACGAGAACGACACAGCCGAGGGCATTGACCTTCCGGGCGCCGATCTGTCCGGCGAAGAACTGACCGTCATCGTTGTCCCGGAGCAGTCCGATGAATTTACGTGTTCATCGTGCTTCCTGGTCCGTCACCGGTCGCAGATCGCGCTGGAAAAGAACGGCCTCAAGTACTGCCGCGACTGCGAAGGCTAAACCCCGCACGCAATGCAGCCCCTCTCGACTGGAAACCAGCAACACCAAACCAGCCGGGTGGGGCTTTTGCATACCCGAGATACCGACACCGCTGCGGCGCGGCTACTGTAGCGGGGGCATCGCGCTCGCCGAGATGCTTAGGCGGCTAGGAGTTCTGTGACGTGGGTGTACCTCAATGCTTTGGCGTGGTGCCGTAGCTTTCGTCGGTGGCGCCGGGAATCTAGTGCCGTGGTATCGGGTGGATTGTTGCCGGGCAGGGGCGGGGCTGTTGATCGGTAGTGGTGTCCGGTGGGGGTGCGGATTTCGAAGGTGTGCCGTGTTCCGTGACCGGGTTTTATTGTCTTGGTGCGTGTTGTCCAGCCGTTGAGTTCTTTGGTGTGGTTGCAGGCTTCGCACAGGCCCGCCCCGTTGGCCAGGCTCGTTGTGCCGCCGTCGTGCCAGGGGATGATGTGGTCGAAATGCCGGATGGGCGCGTCGCAGTAGGGGGTGCGGCAGGTGTCGTCGCGGGCTTGGATGAAGCGCCGCATGCCTGCCGGGAAGAACCGCGCCCTCGAGTCGACGGCGACAAGGTCTCCGGTCCCGGGGGCGGTGAAGAGACGCCGGAGCCAGAGCTTGAAAGCCTGATCGCACTCAGGCTCGCCGGGACCGGCCTGGCCGGGTTCATTGTTGCTGCCGGATCCCCCGGCCAGAAGTGTCCTTGCCCAGCCGGCGGGGACGATGCCGTAGCCGGGGAGCCGGGCGGGTTCGCTGTCGCCTTGGAAGAGGGTGCGGTCGGTCATGACGAGCTGGACTTCCACCCCGGTGATGCCTGCGGGGGTGCCGGTGGTGCGTTCGACGAGGGTGTCGGCCATGATCTGGCCCCGGGACCGGGTCTCCCCTCCGGCGCGGAGGGTGTCGGCGTGCCGGGACAGCGCCGCGTGCACCGCAACGCCCTGCGCGACGGGGAGCAGGGCGGTCAGATAGGTCATGGTGTCCGGTGCCGGGCGCAGGCTCACGTGCCGTTCGGCCGTCGCGTGGCTGGCGCGTTGCGTGACCGAGCGCGGGTCCCGCCGGTAGGCCGCGTTCCTGGCCGCCGCGATGATGGCCTTGTCTCCGGCGCCGTCGAAGACTCCGGTGTCGGCGGCGAGTTCCTCGTCCACGGCGCAGCGGTCCTCGGCGGACAGGCAGGCTGTTTCCTTCACCAGCAGCGTCGCCCGCCATTCGCTCAGCCGTCCGGTGTCCAGGGCGGCGAGGGTGTGCGGCATTTCGGTCACGAGGGCTTTCGCGAGGCCGTGGAGCCGGGATCCGCGGGCCGGGGACTCCCGCCGGGCAAGGGCGATTTGTGCTCCGACGCCGCGTCCCTGCTCGTCGGCCGGAACACCCGCCGCCGCGTCGGCGCTGCGCTGTGCGGCATCGAACACGACGGCGATCCGGGCCTGCGCGGCCGCTGCCGCGGACTTCAGATCCTCAAGGGCACGCAGGTGGTCAATTAGTTCGGCGGGGTCGGCCAGTTCAGTGTCGCCGGCGCCCGGCCGAAGCGATCTCACGGCATTGATCAGATCCCCCATCTGGACGCCCGGCACGGCAACATCCGGACCCGCACCGCCCGAAGGCGCGCCCGCTCCGATCAGCTGTGATCCCCGAATCCTGTCCATAATCAAAGCATTTCAGGGACCTACGACATTATTAGGCCGAAAAGACCCGCCCAATCGAAAGAATCCAGAAAATTTGAGCAGCTACTGGAGACAGACCGACGACGGGGAGCCATCGACCCCGGGAGTGCCCAAGCCTAGGCCAGCAGGTCGACCAACCGGCCTCGACCCTTGAGGTCTGTTCCGGTCGCAGGCCGACCAAGACCCCGATTGAACAGTCGCCAGGCTGGTGCCTACCTGCACCGAGCGACCCCTCTGCGGTCACCACTCCGGCGTCGTTATCCGTGATAACAAACGGAGGCGCGAAACGGTCCCGAAACCCCGGAAAACCCCGGAAACCAAGCCGCTGAATCACGTCCTCGTGACCCTTCTCGAAGCCCGCTAACAGTTGGGCGCCGAAGCGGATACGAAGCTCATGAAAGGGCCCCGACGCTCCTACGCTTGAGGTATCGGATCGCTCAAGCACTCAAGGGGATGGGCCCAAGTGAGAAAGTTTCATGCGTGGTTCACGGCTTTGCTAGTGGTCGCCGGGCTTGGTCTCGTGGCTCCAGGGACAGCATCCGCAGCCCCGTATTGCGGAATCGTCTGGGGATCGTTGGCGAAGTCCAACCTGGCGCTGACCCAGGCACAAGTGGTCAATGTCCGGACGGGCCAGCAACCCTGCTATGACCGCCTGGTGATCGACCTGAACGGCGCTGTTGCCGGCTATTCAATCCGCTACGTTCCACAAGTATTGCAGGACGGTTCGGGCCTTCCGGTCGAGCTGAGAGGCAATGCGTTCCTGCAGATCACAGTCAATGCCCCTGCGTACAACTCTGGCGGCGCTGCCACGTACAACCCGGCCGACAAGAACGAGCTGACGACCGTCTCAGACTACAAAACCTTCCGGCAAGTGGCCTATGCGGGGAGCTTTGAGGGATACACCAGCCTTGGTCTCGGTGTCCGCGCGCGGCTCCCCTTCAGGGTCTTCACGCTGGCTGGCCCGGGAACGGGATCGCGGCTGGTGATCGACGTCGCCCACATGTGGTGAAGCAACCAACACAGAAGCCCTGCTCCGGGTGATTCCGGAACAGGGCTTCTGACATGGTGAGGGTTACTCCGGTACCACGAGGGCCGGCGTGTCCTTCCGAAGGGTTTCGCCGCGGAAGAAGCCGGGCCGGACGCGGGACATGATCACCATGACCACCGCTCCGAGGGCCAGGATACCCACGCCGATAATGAAAACGAGGCCGACGCCGAAGATCTCTGAACCGCTGCCGAAGTCCGGAGACCAGCTGTCCACCGCCGTTTGGATGAAGACGAGCGTCAGCACCACGCCGCCGACTACCGGGAAGAGCAGGCGCATGAAGAAGTTGCGGACGCTGCTGAAAACGCTGTGCCGGAAGTACCAAGCGCAGGCAAAAGCGGTCATTCCGTAGTAGAAGCAGATCATCAAGCCCAGGGCCAGGATGGTGTCGTTGAGGACGTTCTCGCTGACCACCTTCATGATGGCGTAGAAGCCGCCGGAGATAGCCCCGGCAATGATGGTGGCGTATCCCGGGGAACCGAAGCGCTTGCTCACGGTGGAGAACTTCTGCGGCAGGGCGCCGTAGTGACCCATGGCGAGAAGGCTTCGGGCAGGGGAGGCCATGGTGGACTGCAGGGACGACGCTGTGCCTGCGAGTACGGCCAAGGACATTAGGATGGCCAAGGGACCCATTACCGGGGAAGCCAATGCGGCAAAGATATTGGACTGGTTGTCCGGGTTGTTGAGCCCGATGCCGTCGCCGCCAATGCCGGCAACCATCATCGTGGCTACGATCACAGCGACGTAGAGTCCCAGGACGGCGATCGCCGTCGTGGTTCCGGCCTTGCCGGCAGTGCCCTTGCCGCCCTTGGTCTCTTCATTGACCGTCAAGCAGACGTCCCAGCCCCAGTAGACGAAGACCGCCAGGGACATGCCGGCAGCGAACTGCTCGAAGCTGCTGATCTTCGTGGGGTCGAACCAGTCCCAGCTGAAGGCGATGGCCGTGGGGGTGTCGCCGGAGGAGGCGTGGGTGAGGGCCATGACGATGAACACGCCAAGGACCACTACCTGGAACCCCACCATGGCATACTGCACCAGTTTGGTGGCGTGTAGGCCCCGGTAGCTGACCCAGACAGCCAGTGCCACGAAGGCCAGGCACGTGGCGATGTTCAAGGCCTTGTTGGAGGTGAGGTCGGCAAGATCGGGATTGCCGAAAACCTGGGCGAGGAAGAGGTAGAAGAAGTCCACGGCGACGCCTGCCAGGTTGGAAAGAACGATAATGTTCGCGGCCAGCAGCCCCCAGCCGCCCATCCAGCCGATGAACGGGCCGAATGCCTTGGTGGCCCACGTAAAGGTGGTGCCGCTGTCCGGGGAGTCTGCGTTGAGCTCCCTGTAGGCGAACGCCACGAGGATCATCGGGATGAAGGCGACGATGAAGATCGCAGGCAGTTGAAGGCCCACCGCGTTGACCGCCGGGCCGAGGGAACTGGTCAGGCTGTAGGCGGGTGCCACCGAGGAAATACCCAGGACGACGACGGCGAGGAGCCCCAGCTGCCCCGTCTTGAGTCCTTTGCCGCTGATGCCGTGTTCGGTGCCAGCGGGATCGTGGGCCTCCACGGTTTTCCTGGCGCTTGGGCGGGTTAATTGAGTCATGTGCTTGGCTCTTTCTAAATGGGCCGAAGGTTTGTTGCTGGGTGATGCCGTGAAGCCGTCAGCGGGGTATGAGACGGGAGTCACTAAATGAATGACGTTCATTTAGTATGGACGCGGAGAAGCCTTGGCGCAAGTGGTTTGGCGAAACATTTTGGTTCGGGGCGGATCATCTGAGCGAGCGTCCGCCGGAAACGGCCCAAAAGTGAGCGAGCGTCGGGAGGCCGGCAGGTTGAAAGAGCCCGGATCCCACGGCTCAAGAAGGGACGCTCGCTCACATATGCGGCCAAAAGGGCAGACGCCCGCTCAGATCATCTGAGCGAGCGTCTGCCGGAAACGGCCCAAAAGTGAGCGAGCGTCGGGGGAACGCGTGCTGCTTAGGCGCTCAGCTCGGCCCGGAGGGGGTATTCCTTGCTGTCGAGGAGAAGCTGCGTGCAGCGTCCGGTTTCCGGGTTCAGCACGATGGGGGCCGCGAGATTGACCGTGGTCTTTTGTGGAGTCGGGTTGACCACCACCAGGGTGGTGGCCAGCTCAGCCCGGTCCAGCCCGAGATCTTCCAGCGTCGAGCGGGGGATGGCGGGCGCGTAGCCCGGAACGTAAACGGCGGCCTCGGCCAGGAACATCCGGATGCGCGGACTGGCCGACTCCATCGCGTAGAGTCCCGGGGCGCCGTCGATTCCCCGCAAAGCGAAGCCGTCGGAAGCTTCAAGCCCCGGCATGGGCGCGGTGAAGCTCAACTCCCGGGAGGCCTGTGCCGTGCTCATTTGAGGAAGTCCATGAGCGTAGGCTGCAGCGTCTTGGCGGTGACCGCGAGGGCAACCTGGTAGTTGGTTTCCTGCAGCTTCAAGTCCATGACGACCTTTCCGATGTCTGCGTCTTCAATTCCGGAGCGCTGTGCGTCGAGTGAGGCCTTGAGACCATCGACGGAATCCTGGGCGCGCATGAGCTTGGTCTGCCTGGCACCGACGTCGGCGCGTCCGTTGACGACCGACTTGATCTTGTCACCGATGGCCGCCAAACGGCCGCTGACATCCGCGCCGGAGCGGATATCGGCGACGACGTTGCTCACCAAAGCGAAAACCGAACCGGCGCCGTCACCGAAGATCGCACCGCCGTCGGCGTCTACCCGGACCGTCTGGATTGCGTCAATCCGCCGTTCCACGGTGCCGCCCGGTGTTCCGTTGAAGACAGGTGGCGTCGCGTTGCTGAACGCGCCGGCGGAATCGGAACTTCCAGCAAAGACGTTCCGGCCCAGGTACTGGGTGTTCGCCTGGGCGAGGAGGTCCTTGTTGAGGCCTTCGATTTCGACGGCGATCGCCTCCTTGGCGTTGCTGTTCAGTGAACCGTTGGCGGCTTGGACCGTGAGGTCACGGACCCGGTTGAGAATGTTGGTGGCCTGGCCGAGGGCCGAATCGGCGGTGGTCAGCCAGCCGTTGCCGTCGTTGATGTTGTTCGAATACTGTGCGACGGCGCTGAGCTGGCTTTTCGTGGCGAGCAGGTTCGCCGTGGCCGCGGGATCGTCCGAGGGCCTCGTGATGTTCTTGAGGTTGCTGGCCTTGTCCTGCAGCGCGGCGAGCTTTGCCTGCCCGGCCTGCAGGTTCAATTGCGCGGCCGCGGACATTGTTTGGTTCGTGACACGGTTCAGCATGGCTTACCTTCCCACCAATCCGGTGTGGTTGATCAGGACGTCGAGGGCTTCATCCACGGCCGTCATGGCCCGGGCGGCCGCTTGGTATGCGTGCTGGTTGCTCAGGAGGCTGATGTTCTCCTCGTCGAGGCTGACGGACGCACCGGAGGAACGCTGCCCGACGGCGGCAGTGCTCGCCGCGTCGGCGAGCTGCTGGTGCTGCTGTGCGGACTGGGACGCCGTGCCGATTCCTGTGACGATTCCGGACCACAAAGCGTCAGGGGAACCCTGTCCGGCGCCGATTTGGGCAACTGCGTCGGCGATCTTGCCGTCAAGGGCGCCGGAGCCGGGGCTGCCGGTCGCCATTCCCGCGGCGCTCGTCGGGACAATGCTGAGCGACAGGGCCGCCGGGGCGCCCGGGGTGGTTGCGAAGAAATCGAGGTTTGAGGCGCCGGTGGTGGACTGCCCAGTGCGGTGCACGGCATTGACGTCATTCATGAGCTTGGTGGCGAAGGCGTCGTACGACGCAGCGGCCTCGGAGATGGCGCCTCCCGCGCCTCCCGCCGCCGGGGCAAGAAGCGAGACCGCGCCGGCGAGCTTTCCGCCGTCGAGGGGAACCGCCACACCCGGGCGATCGGCCCATTCCAACTGCACCGGTCCCCCCAACTGCACTGCGGAACCTGGCGCGCCCATGCTTGCCTGGCCGCTCAAAGTGAGGTCGCGGTGGGAAGTACCCGAGACGATGGCGTTGCCGCCGACAAAGACATCCACCGTGCCGTCGGCGTTGTCCCGGACAGTTCCACCAGCCAGGGAGGCGATGGTTTCAGTCACCTTGTTACGTGCGTCGATGATCTCATTGGCGGAACCACCCGAGGCCGTGACGGAACGGATGGTTGCGTTGAAACCGGCCACGCGGGCGGCGGCATCGTTCAGGGTGGCGACGGTGCTTTGGGTTTCGCCGCGAATCCGCGTCCACTGTGAATCCAAGGCCTTGTAGCCCGCCGACACTGTGTTGGCGAGGGTGGTGCCAGCTTGAAGCAGCACGCCGGCCGGGGCTGCTTCTCCCGGGTGGTTGGAGACGCCCTGCCACGAGGACCAGAAAGTCTGGAGCGCCGTCGATATTCCGGCGGGCCCGGGCTCGTTCAGGGAGCCTTCGAGTTGCTGGAGCTGCGTGGACCGATAGCCGGCGAAACCGGCCTGGGCCGCGCTGGAGCGCACCCCGGCATCGAGGAAGCTGTTGCCCAGGCGGGCGATCCCGTCCACCGACACGCCTTGACCTGCCTGTGCGCCCGCTGTGAAGAGACCCGTGCGCGCGGGTGCGCCGACGGCCGATTGCTCGATCCGCTGCCTCGTGTACCCGTCAGTGCCGGCGTTGGCGATGTTCTGTCCGGCAACGTTGATGCCCTGTTGCGCTGCGGTGAGGCCCAGGTAGGCCGTATTGAGTCCGCCGAATGTGCTCAATGTTGTGTGTCCTTTGGTGATCCGGGCCTGAGTGGGTGCGGCCTCTGGTTGTCCGTCTACGTTTGATGAGTTTCGGTCAGAGTTGCTGGTCGAAAAGGCGGGACGGGGTTGAGTCTGCGGTCCTGCCCTGGGAACCGGTCCGCCCGTGGGAGTCGTAGGTCCCGGCCGTCGGCTTCAGATCCGCCATGGTTTCCTGGGTGGAACGGACGGCGGCGCGAAGGAACTGCTCGTTCGAATCACGCAGCTCCTTGATGATGGCGGTCTGTTGCTGCATCGCGTTCAGGTGCGAGGACAGGACATCAGCCCAGGCTTCTTCTGGAGCGGACGAGGCCAGCTCGCCCAGTGAAGACTCGGCAGGCAAGCCCCATTGCTCTGCCACCGCCGCCACTTCCACCGCCCTTGCAAGCCCGGCCTTGGACAGGTGCCCCAGGACCTGTTCCACTTCCCGGGTGCCATGCGGCAACCAGCGGGATTTGCCTGCCGTGAGGAGCAGTTGCTCTTCCTCCAGCTTGAATGTCAGCAGATCCAGAAGCTCACGTTCTCGCCACAGCAGCGCCGACAGTTCATGGATGGCCATGTCGGGTCAACTCCAGTTCCGGGTTCTTTTTTCGGGTGCGTTGCCGCGGGAAAGCACTTCCCCTGTGCCTTCGCCGCGTTGAAAACAACTATCGGCTGCCGCCGCCCATGCGTTAGGCGCTGTTTATGCATGATCTATTCGCTTTGTCCAGTCAAACGACGGGCGGCGGAACTTGTGGCCTGCGGCAAATTTTCCTGCGGCGTTTTGCTAACCAAACGGGGCCACTGTTCCGATAACCAGAAGTGACAGGCCACGGACGGCCTGGGAGTTCCAGCAGACCCAATCACGGAGGAATACATCATGGGCATGGCAATCAACACAAACCTGATGGCGAACAACGCGTACGGCAACCTCAACCGCACGCAGAACGACGTGTCCAAGTCCATGGAGAAGCTCTCCAGCGGCCTGCGCATCAACCGTGCAGCTGACGACGCAGCAGGCCTGGCAATTTCGGAAGGCCTGAAATCCCAGGTCAGCGGCTCGGCAGTCGCCGCCCGCAACGCCCAGGACGGCATCTCGGTCATCCAGACCACTGAAGGCGCACTGACTGAAGTCCATTCGATCCTCCAGCGCATGCGTGACCTCGCTGTCCAGGGCTCGAACGACACCAACAACGCCGCATCCCGCTCAGCGATCAAGGGTGAAGGTGACTCACTCGGCAAGGAACTGGACCGTCTCACGCAGTCCACGCAGTTCAACGGCATCGACCTGCTCAAGGGTGCGGCTGGAAACAGCGGCGCGGCCCTGAACATCCAGGTCGGCACCGGCGGCAGCGCCAACGACAAGATCGCCGTGAACCTCGGTGACGTCGCAACCGCCGTCGGAACCGGCGCGACGGGCCTCTCCGGCGCAGCTGGTGCCGCAGGCTTCAAGGTGGACACGAGCGCCAACGCTCAGCTGACCATCGCTGCCGTTGACACCGCCATCGCGGCAGTTTCGGCTCAGCGTGCGGACCTGGGTGCAACCCAGAACCGTTTGGAGCACGCCACGAAGACCCTCCAGGTCTCCGGCGAAAACCTGCAGGCAGCCGAGTCCCGCATCACGGACACGGACATGGCTTCGGAAATGGTCAAGTACACCAAGGCCAACATCATGTCCCAGGCCGGCACGGCAATGCTCGCCCAGGCTAACCAGTCCGGCCAGGGCGTTCTCTCGCTCCTGCGCTAAGACCTTCCGGTAGCTGACCGGTAATCAGCGAATGGCGGCCAGGACGGGAGCACACCCCTGGCCGCCATTCGCGTCCCGATCCCGCCGACAAAACCAATACCTCCGGAAGGACCGAACGTGGCAAGCTCGATCGACGGCCTCGCCAGCGGCTTGAACACCACCTCCATCATTGATTCGCTCATGGCGGTGGAAGCGCAACCGCAGACACAACTGAAGACGAAGCTTGCGTCAGACCAGACAATGATTTCGACGCTTCAGTCGCTCAACTCGAAGTTGTCATCGCTGAAGGACCTCGCGAGCGGCGACTCGGCCGTGAACGCCTTGAACTTGTTCACCGCCACCACGAGTGCGCCGTCGATCACTGCGACGGCGACCACCTCCGCGACGGCGGGCTCCATCGACGTCACCGTCACCCAGCTTGCCCAGAGCCAAGTGGACGTCACTGCCGCAATGAGCAGCTGGCCCACCGACGGATCAGGTGCACCCGCACACCTGACGCTCGTCGACTCCGCGGGGAAACAGACCGAGATCACGCCGGCATCCACCTCTCTTGACGACGTCGTGACGGCGATCAACGCGGCATCCGGCCCGGCCCGTGCCGTGAAGGTCCCGGCAGGCAACGGAACCTATCGCCTTCAACTGACCGCAGCCACGTCAGGCGCGGCTGGAGCCTTCAGCGTCTACCAGGGCACGGCAGCACAGGTAAGCGCGGGCACCGCGAGCGACCTAATGGCTGACCCCTCCGCCGCCGTCGTCAAGGCCGCCCAGGACGCCAAAGCGACCATGTACGCAGGCACTCCGGCAGCACAGACAATCACGTCCGGAACCAACACCTTCACCGATCTGCTTCCCGGCGTATCAGTGACGGCCTCCGCCGTCACTGCCGGACCGATGACCGTGAACATTGCGAGCGACTCCGCAGGCATCACCAAAAAGGCCGGGGATTTGGTGAACGCGGTCAATGACGTCCTGGGCTTCGTGTCCATATACAGCGCGGTGACCCAGACGACGAACGCTAATGGCGCGTCAGTGGCCAGCGGCGGGATCTTCAGCGGCAACAGCAGTGTCCGCTCGGTCAACGACCAGGTCTTCTCAGCCATGTCGATGCCCGTGAACGGGAAGTCCCCCTCCGAATACGGAATCAACGTCACCCGGGATGGAAACTTCACTTTTGACGCGGCCAAGCTCCAATCGTCCCTGGCTTCGGATCCGGCCGGGACGCAGGCAGCGCTCCAGACCATTGCGTCCCGGGTGTCCGACGCGGCCACCAGCGCTACCGATCCGTTCACTGGTTCGGTGACCGCCCTGATCAAGGGGCAACAATCCGAAGTGGCTGACCTGGGCAGCCAGATCTCCGATTGGGACCAGCGCTTGGCCACCAGGCGGCAGACCCTGCAAACCACGTACAACGCCATGGAAGTGGCCCTTGGCCAACTCAACGCCCAGCAATCATGGCTCACAGGCCAGATTGCCGGCCTTTCGAGCTCGACGAAGTAAGGAGCGTAAAGCATGACCTCCACAGCCCTCCGCGCCAGCCAGCTTTCCCGGTACAACGACGACGCCGTCCTTTCGGCCCCGCCGGCCAGGCTTCTCACGATGCTGTATGACCGGCTGCTCCTGGACCTGAACCGCGCCCAGTTCGCCCAGGAGAATGCCAACTGGGGTGTCGCAAGCGAAAACCTGCTGCATGCCCAGTCGATCGTCACGGAGCTGTCCTCTACCCTGAAGACCGATGTGTGGGATGGCGCGCCTGGGCTGCTGAGCATCTATCAGTACGCGATGGAAGCCATGATCGGGGCCAACATCTACCGCGACGTCAACCGGACCAAGGAATGCATCGCGCTGCTGGAGCCGCTGCGGCAAGGCTGGCACGACGCCGCCTCGCAACTGCCGGTCCAGGCCGCGGTATCCGGCATGGCAAGGACGAACGGCACTCTTGGTGTCGGCTGATCCGGTCCAGGAATGGTCCGAAATCCTGGATCGGCTTGAAGCAAACATCGCCGTGGCCGTCTCCGGCGGCGAGGCTGAGCCATGGAATCCGCCTGCGAACGCCGGACCACTTCCTGAAGAGCTGGCGGACCGGGCACGCCGGATCCTGGACGCGCAGCAGGAGTCCATGGCCATGCTCGGCAAGGTCCGCAACGATGCACTCACCCACTTGGACGCCCTCAGCACCGTCCCGGACAGCCAAAGTTCGGCGCGCCCGCTGTTTCTCGACGTGCAGGGCTGACGAGAAAGTATCGAAAACATTCCCCTAATCGGCTAACGGATGGCCCGCGGTTGCCGATGGTGGAAGTTGAGCAGGGATGCTCGATGCACGGCCACGGATCGGCCTCTTCAAACTATTCGCGAAGGCAGGCCGTCGTGTTCGAGTCAGTGACTTCTGTTGCCCTTGGTAGCGCCCTGGACGGGCTCTCATTGCGCCAGCGCACCATCGCCAACAACATCGCCAACATCAACACGCCGAACTACCACGCCAAAAGGGTCCAGTTCGAAGACGCCCTTGCGGCCTCGGTGAGCGCCGGAGATGGGCAGACCGCGCCGACCGTCACCACCTCCCAGGAACCCACCCAGCTCAACGGCAACAACGTGAACCTGGACACCGAGACCCTCTCGAACGTGGACACCGTCTTGCGCTACCAGTTCGCCTCCCGGGCCATAGGCGAGCAATTCACCGCCCTCCGCACGGCCATGAGGACCAGCTGATGACTTTCGACGCGATCGGGATCGCCGGCTCCGCACTCACTGTCCACCGCAAATGGCTCGACGCCGTTTCCGACAACCTGGCCAACATGAATACCGCCACGCGCACCAGCGGCAAGGCGTTCCAAGCCCGCTACATTGAGGCCGCCGAGGGCAGCAACGGAAACGGCGTGTACGTCAAGAGCACCCCTCAAGGCAGCGCAACTGGCAGGCTCGTGTATCAACCGGACCATCCGCTTGCCGATGCCCAAGGCTACGTCCGTTACCCGGACATCGACCTCGCCGAACAGATGGGTGCCCTGATTGTGGCGCAACGCGGCTACCAGGCCAACGCCCAAGTGGTCGACCGTGCCCGTGAGACTTACCAGGCAGCGCTTGAGATAGGAAAATCCTGATGGCTTTGGACCCGATCGGCGCAATTCAAGGTGGCGGAGGACTTTCGGTGCAGGGCGTCACCGGCACGGGCTACCTAGGCACAAACAACATAAGCGGAGCCACCGGAACATCGGACGGCAATGGCTTTGCGACCGCGCTGACCGGTGCCGTGGACAACCTCCAGTCCCTGCAATCGACGTCGAACCAGCTCGCAGTGTCTGCGGTGACGGGCAACCTTGACGACATCCACAAGGCGACAATCGCTGCCACCCGCGCCCAGATCACCATCGAGCTTGTCTCCACGGTGCGGAACAAGGGTGTTGACGCGTTCAACGAGATCATGAGGATGCAGGCCTGATGCCGCCACAGATTGCCGCCTTCTTCCGCAAGATGGGCGATGGATTCAAGGGGTTCACCGCCGGGCAGCGCACCATCGCCATCATCGGCATCGCCGTCCTGGTGCTCGGCGGAGTGGCATTGTCAGCATGGTTGGGCAAGCCGTCCTACTCGCCGCTGTTCTCCGGTTTGAAGGACACGGATGCCAACGGAATCGTGGAGCAGCTGCGCAAGGACAATGTCCCGTATGAGCTCAGCAATGGCGGTTCCACCATCCTGGTTCCCGATGACAAGGTTAACGACGAACGGCTGAAAGCCGCCGCGGCGGGCCTTCCTGCGGCCGCGGCCACGGGCTATTCGCTGCTCGACAAGCTCGGGGTAACCTCGTCCGAGTTCCAGCAGTCCGTGACTTACAAGCGTGCGCTCGAGGGCGAACTCGCCACCACCATCCAGGCCATGGACGGCGTGAAGACAGCGGCCGTGCAGTTGGCCATTCCGGCCAAGACAGTTTTCGTGGACAAGGCTCCCGACGCCACTGCATCCGTGTTCGTGGAAACGCAGCCGGGCATCACCCTGTCTGCCGACAAGGTCCAGGCGATTGTGCATTTGACGTCCGCCGCGATCGAGAACCTCAAACCGACCAACGTGACCGTGGTGGACTCCCAAGGCAACGTCCTCTCCACGGTGGGAGGGGGAGCCACGGGTTCCTCGTCCAAGCAAGCCGCCGACTACCAACAGCGCACGTCCGATTCGGTCAAGGCCGTGCTGGACAGGGTAGTGGGACCGGGCAACGCCACTGTCGCCGTCGCGGCCGACGTGACCGCCGAGTCCGCGCAGCAGCGCAGCGAGACGTTCTCCACGGCCAAGGATGCCGCTCCGCTCAGCGAGACCACCAAGACCGAGAAGTACACGGGAACCGGCGGCGGCGCCTCCGGTGTCCTTGGCCCGGACAACATTGCCGTGCCGGGCGGCACCAACGGCAACGGAACGTTCGACTCCAGCGACACCACCAAGAACAACGCCGTCAACAAGGTCACGGAAGACCGCACCATTCCGCAAGGCGCCGTGAAACGCCAGACCATCTCAGTGGCGATCAACCAGTCGGCTGCGGCCGGACTCAACGTCAACTCGGTCAAGGCTCTCGTTACTTCCGCGGCGGGCGTCGATCCTACCCGCGGCGACGTGGTGACGGTTGAAGTGCTGCCCTTCAGTACCTCGGCCGCAGACGCGGCGGCTCAGGCATTGGGCGCGGCCAAAGCGCAAGCCGATGCCAAGCAACAGTCGGATTTGATGAACACGCTCATCCTGGCGGGCAGCATCCTGCTGGCAGTTGTAGCGCTGATTGTGCTTGTGCTGATCCTCCTGCGGCGCAGGCAGCGACGCGAACCGGTTGACCTTGGCGAACGCCTTGACTACGAGATGCTGCCGCAAGGCGTCTCCACGCCGGCGCTCGAAGGGCCGCCTGCCACGTCGGCGATCGAACTGCCGACTGTGCATCCCGTTCCGGCCTTACCGATGTCCGGCTTGCCGATACCAGGCGCCGAGGCTCTCGACGGCGAGCGGCGTCGGGCCCAGATTGAGGCCATGGTTGCCGAGAACCCGGCCCGGACCGCCGACTACCTGCGCGGACTCATGGATGAAAGGCAGTCCGTATGAGGGCCGGGGAGTTGGACGTAAGCGGGTTGAGCGGTGCCCAGAAGGTGGCCGTGGTGCTGATGCAGATGAGCCCGGCCAGTGCGGCCTCCGTCATGACCCAATTCTCCGAATCCGAGGCCGAGGACATCGCCGCCGAGATCGTCCGCTTGCGCCGCGTCTCCTCAACCGTGGCGGACCACGTCATGACCGAGTTCCACGACCTTGCGGTCAGCGGCCGCCGCACGGCCCGCGGCGGCCAGGAATTCGCCGTCGGGCTCCTGGAAGCGTCCTTCGGTGCGGACAAAGCGGCCGGTTTCATGGACCGTCTCGCCTCGACCATGGCCGGGAAGTCGTTCGAATTCCTGGAAATGATGGATTCCGGACAACTGCTGGCCCTCATCGACGGCGAGATGCCGCAGACCATTGCCCTGATCCTGGCGCATTTGCGGCCGGGCAAGGCTTCCGCGGTCATGGCCGGACTGGGCGACGTGCAGCGGAGCGAGGTGGCCCGTTGCATCGCCACGATGGGAATGGCTTCGCCGGAGGCCGTGGGCATCGTGGCCGAAACCCTGAAAGTTCGCGCCGGGGCGGTCATGTCGCAACGGAAGTCGAGCGAGATCGTCGGCGGCATCCAGCCCCTCGTAGACATCATCAACCGCTCGGACATCAACACCGAACGCTCCGTGTTGGAAGGCTTGGAAACGCTCGATCCGGAGCTGGCCACGGAAGTGCGCGCCCGGATGCTGACCTTCGTGGATATCGTGAAATTGGAACGCCGCGACATCCAGCAGATCCTGCGTGGCGTCAATGCCGAAGTGCTCGCTGTCGCTATGAAGGGTGCCCCTGCCGTGGTGCTCGAGGCTGTACGCACCAACGTGTCCGGCCGCAACCTCGAAATCCTGGAAGCCGAAATGGCTTCCGCCGGGCCCGTGCGCGCCTCCCAGGTTGAAGAGGCCCGGGCAGAGATTGTCCGTTCCATCCGTGAACTGGAAGCCGAAGGCGCCATCGTTGTCCGGCGCGGCGAAGAAGACGACTATGTCTACTGAGGCTAAACTCCAGAGAGTGGTCTTTCCGGACATCCAGCCGGCTGCGAGGTCGCGAAAGGAGGACCGGGGGTTCACCCAGGGGCACGCGGCAGGTTACGCCGCCGGGATCCAGGCTGCAGCAACGGAACAGCGCCGTCTCAGCGAACAGTTTCACGCCGAACACCGCGCAATGCTCGACGCCGGACGCCTGGCTGTGGCGCAAGCTGTCCGCGTGCTCGAAGCGGCGGCCACCGCGTCCCAGGAGCGCCGCGGCGCTGTTTTGGAGGAAGCGCAGGACGTGTTGGCGGCCAGCGCGATGGAGCTTGCCGAAGCCGTCCTGGGCTACGAACTCAAGGACGGCGGGAAAACGGCCCGCGCCGCGTTGGCCCGTGCCCTTGGCACCGTGTCCGGAGTGGAAACCGTGACTGCGGTGCGCCTCCACCCGGCGGACCTCGCCGCGCTGACCGCCGTCGACGTCGGGAACGTGGCAGGCGTCGAACTCAAGGCCGATCCGGCACTGAATCCCGGCGATGCGATCGCGGAATATCCGCACGGCTGGCTCGACGCCCGGCTTGGCACCGCTGTGGACAGAGCCAAGGCAGCCCTGCTGGGGAACGACTCATGAACCACACCGACTTCCGGCCGCACCCGGGCCGTTTCCGCGCAGCCCTCGCCGCCGCGGCGCCGCAGCGCGTGGGCACCGTGACGTCCGTGCTCGGCCTTGGCCTGGAGGTCTCCGGGTTGGACTGCGCGGTGGGCGATCTGGTGACCGTTGGCGAGGCACCCGGGCTCGACGCCGAAGTGGTCGCCTCGGTCAGTGGTGCCGTGCGCTGCATGCCGCTGGGACGGCTGACCGGGGTGGCCGCGGGAGAGCCGGCACGTTCCAAGGGCGCACCGATCTTGGTACCCACCGGCCGTGGCCTCTTCGGGCGGGTACTGGATGGGCTCGGGCGTCCAATCGACGGCAAGGGCCCGTTGCCCGCCAGCCCCATGGTCCCTTTGGACAACGAAGCCCCGTCGGCGATGCACCGCGCCCGGGTGGACACCCCGCTCCAGACCGGGGTCCGCGTCCTGGACACCATGGCCACTCTTGGCCGCGGGCAGCGCATGGGGTTGTTCGCCGGCTCGGGCGTCGGGAAGTCCTCGCTGCTGTCCATGATTGCCCGCGGCACGGATGCCGAAGTGTCCGTGATTGCCTTAGTGGGGGAGCGCGGACGTGAAGTGCGCGAGTTCCTGGAGGACGATCTTGGCCCCGAAGGCCTGGCCCGTTCCGTGGTGGTTGTTGCCACGTCCGATGAGCCTGCACTCATGCGCCTCCGTGCCGCGGTCACGGCCACCCGGATTGCCGAATCGTTCCGCGAAGCCGGGCAGGACGTGGTGCTCATGATGGATTCGCTCACCCGCGTGGCCATGGCCCAGCGCGAAATAGGCCTGTCCGCCGGTGAGCCACCCGCCACCCGCGGCTACCCGCCGTCGACCTTTTCCGTACTGGCCCGGCTCCTGGAACGCGCCGGGACCGCCGAAACCGGATCCGTGACCGGGATCTACACGGTCCTGGTGGACGGAGACGACCACAACGAACCGATCGCCGACGCCGCCCGCTCAATCCTGGACGGACACGTGGTCCTGGACCGGAAGCTCGCCGTCACGGGGCATTTTCCCTCGGTGGACGTGCTTGGTTCGGTGTCCCGCGTGGCCTCCAAGGTGAATTCAGCCGATCGCACGGCGCTCGCGGCATCCTTGCGCAGGGTCCTCGCCGCGCGGCGCAACGCCCAGGACCTGATCGACGTCGGCGCTTACCACCGTGGCAGCAATCCGTTGGTTGACGCGGCACTGGACCACGAAGCCGCCATCAACGGGTTCCTGCAGCAAAGCATGGACGAATCCACCCCGTACAGCGAGTCCTGGCCGGAACTCCTCCGCCTCTCGGCAAGCCTCGAAGGAGCCGCGTGAACCGTCAATTTTCCCTGGCCGGGCTGTTGCGCCTGCGCCAAACACAACAAGACGCCGCCGCCAGCGGACTGGCCCGCGCCAACTCCCGGACCGCATCCTTGCGATCCCGCCGAGCCACCGCCCGGGAGGAACTGGCCGAGTCCGCCGGAGATGCCGGCAGCTCAGCGTCGCTCCTGGCCATCGCGGCCTCCCGCGCATCCTCGCAAAGCATGTTGGCTGAGCTTGACGCCTTGGCCGCCAGTGCGGAGGCTGAAGCCGCAGAAGCCCGCGCGGAATACACCGAAGCCAAACGCCGTGCGGTAGGACTCGAGAAGCTCGAAACCCGCCACGGCGCCGCCTTCGAGGCTTTCGCGCTGCACGCCGAACAAAGCGTGCTGGACGAGATCGCGTCCTCCGCTTGGCACCGGAAGGCCACCTCATGAGCATGACCGAGGCCATCGGCCGCATCCAGAGCATCGAGTCGATGTTGCAGCAACTGAGCCAAGGCGTTCGCCCACAGACCGCGACCACAGGGACAGCGGACTCTTCCGCGGGCACCGCCTCTTCTACGGACGCGACGTCCTTCGCGCAAGCGTTGAGCTCCGCCGTCGGGGGTTCGACGACGCCGGACGTGAGCCAGCTCGCTTCATCTTTGGGACTCGGCGGCACCGCCGCGCTCTCCGGCATTGCGGGCCTTACCGGTACAGTGGGCGCGCTTTCGGGTGCTGGTACGGGCACTGCTACCGGCGCTGTCACGGGCGACGCAGTGGTGGCTGACGCTAAGAAATACGTGGGCGTGCCCTACGTCTGGGGCGGCACGAACCCGGCGGTGGGCATGGATTGCTCCGGCTTCGTGCAGCGTGTCTTCAAGGATCTCGGAGTCGACCTGCCGCGCGTCGTCAGCGACCAGATGCGGCAAGGCACTCCCGTGGCCTCCCTGGCGCAGGCCAAGCCCGGCGATCTGCTGGTCAGTTTCGGCGGCGAACACATCTCCATCTACCTCGGCAACGGCAAAGCGATCGACGCACCCGTCCCCGGCCAGACCATCCAGATCCGCGATGCATGGGAACAGCAGTCCAACTTGACCGCCATCCGCCGCATTGTCCCCGCGGGAGGCTCGTGATGCAGTTGCCTCCCGCGGGTGCGGCTTCACCCCGTCCTGCCGCTCCCGGCTCTTCGCCTGTGCCGCAGTCTGGCGCCGCCGCCGGTTTTGAGGCCGTGATGAACGGCGTGCTGGCGTCCGACTCGAAGACCTCCGACGGGACCGCACAGCAAGCGCCCGACGTCGGCGCTCAGGGAAAGCCTGCCGCAGGCGGTGCCGGGACGGTCACCTTGGTCGCCAAACCAGACGGGTCGAAGGTCGCCAAGGACACGGTTGATGCGCCGGGTTCGCTTGGTTCGCCTGGTGCGGTTGATGCGGCTGCTCTTGCAGGTGTGGCCGCTGTTGCGGGTGGACTTGCGGCCGCCGGAGTAGCAGTCGGAACCGCTGCTCCGCAGGCGAGCCGGCCGGGCATCGCTGTGCCGGTCAAAGACGGTGTCGTCGACGGTACGGCCCCGGCCAAAGCGATTGCCGACAGCTCGGAAACAGCAAGTCTCGTCGTTGGGATGCCTGCGGGCAGCACTCAGGCGACGCTGGCTGGATCGGGGGTAGGCGATGCTGTGCCGGCAGCGCTGCCACTCGGGAGCCTTGGTCAAAGCCCCACCCAAGCTGGTCCGTTCCCGGCCAGCCCACTTCCCAATAGCTCACCTCCCACTAGCCCGCAGCCGGCCTCCGCTCTGCCCGCCAGCCCACAGCCGGCTGGCACCGTGCCCGCCAGCCCACTGCCCTCCGCCCTGCCAGCGAGCCCAGTGCCGCCCGCCGCTCTGCCCGCCAGCCCACTGCCCGTTGGCCTCGAACCCGGGGTCAACGTGACCGCAGCCCAGCCACTCGAGTCCGGGACCGCCGTCGTCCTTCCCACCGGGAAACCCGCCGTGCAACAGGACCCGCAGCGGGTCCTCGGGCAGGACGCCCCGGACGCCCCGGCACCCGGGCTTCCCTCGGGGATTCAGGCCGGAATTCCGGGGCTGGTGCAGCCAGCGTCGCCACTCCAGCAAGCCCCTTCTACAGCCCCTCCTGGCATCGCAACGCCCACGCCCTTGGCGGACCCGGCGAAACTGCTGCCCCAAGTGTCAGGGCCGCTGTTCTCCCTAGCATCGGCGGCGCCCGGCGCGCACGTGATGACCTTGAAGCTGTCTCCGGAGGACCTCGGCCCGCTGACTGTCCGGGCGCATATCGAGGGCGCTGGGGTTCGGATCGAATTGTTCGCCCCAGGGGAAGCCGGCCGTGAGGCAGTGCGCAGCATCCTGCCGGAACTGCGGCGCGGACTCGGGGAATCAGGCTTCGGTGCCAGCCTCGACCTGTCCGAGCACAATGCTCCGGCCGATTCCGGTGCGGGCGGCTCGGACCCCCGGGACCGGCGCCCGGCGGAAAGCTCTGGCTTCCCACGGGGCAGCGACGGCGAGTCGCTTCGCCTGGCGCGGACCGCCGTCGTACTTCCCCGAAGTATTACCAGCAGCCTGGACATTCTCGTTTGATGAAGGAGCACCAATAGTGACCATCCAAGCCATCGCGGCAAGCAGCGGAGTCCAGCCCGGAACCACGGCTGGAGCCGCCGCGCCCAAACCCGCGCAGACCATGGACTCAAGCATGTTCATGTCCCTCCTGGTCACGCAGCTGAAAAACCAGGATCCGAGTGCTCCCATGGACACGAACCAGATGATGAGCCAGACCGTCCAGCTGTCCATGATGGAGAAAATGACGGAGCTCACCGCAGACGCCAAGGAGAGTTTTTCGCTCCAGATGCGCAGCGCCGCGGCAGAGATCATCGGGCACAACGTCAGCTACGCGCTCGCGGACGGGACAAAGGGATCGGGTGTCGCGAGCTCGGTTTCCTTTGCGGCCGGAACCCCCACTGTGGCGGTCGGAGGAGTGAACGTTCCGCTCGACTCCATCAGCGGGATGACGGCCGCCAATTCGCCCACCGCTACGCCCACGGCCTGACGCTCTACACCCCTGAACCACCCGAAGAAAGGCAACACCATGCTTCGTTCGCTGTACTCCGGAATCTCCGGCCTCCGTGCCCACCAGGCCATGCTGGACGTCACGGGAAACAACATCGCCAACGTGAATACGGCCGGCTTCAAGGCTTCCTCCACCCAGTTCCAGGACACGCTCTCGCAGATGACCCAGGGCGCCGGCGCCCCGCAAGCCGAAACCGGTGGCACCAATCCCGCCCAAATCGGCCTTGGCGTTCGCGTGGCGGGAGTCAGCACCAACTTCAGCCAGGGTTCATCGCAGAACACCGGTCGAGCCACTGACATGATGATCTCCGGCGACGGCTTCTTCATCACTAGCAAGGCCGGCCAGCAGCTCTACACCCGCGCCGGCGCCTTCGACATGGACGCGGCGGGCCGTCTCGTGAGCCCCGACGGAGGCATCCTGCAGGGCTGGTCCGCCGCAAACGGGGCCGTGAACCTGGGAGGTCCCGTAGGCCCGATCGCCCTCTCGCCCAACACGACGTCGGCCGCCGTCGCCACCACCAAGGCCTCACTGGACGGCAACCTGCCGTCCGACGCGGCCGTCGGGACCAGCGTCGAGCGCCAGGTCAAGGTCTACGACGCCGACGGCGCCTCCCGCAGCCTGACCCTGACGTTCAGCCGCGCTGCGGGCGGCTGGGATGTGGCCGGGGCAGACTCCAACGGCGCCACGGGCAACTCGACGCTCACGTTCACGAACGGTGCGCTGACCTCGGGCGGTGCCATGACCGTCGGCGGTATCACGGTGGACATGTCCACTGTTACCGGCTTCGCCGCCATGAGCACACTCACGGTCGGCAGCCAGAACGGATCCGAGGCAGGCAAACTGGAGTCCTTCACCCTCGGCGGCGACGGCTCACTCATCGGCTCGTTCAGCAACGGCAGCAAACAGGTTCTGGCACGCGTGGCCCTTGCCCGCTTCACCAACCCCGGCGGCCTCGAGAAATCCGGTAGCTCGACATACGTGGCCACCGCCAACTCCGGCACGGCCCAGTTGGGAGCACCGGGCGACGCCGGACTCGGCACCCTGACCGCCGGAGCCCTCGAGATGTCCAACGTGGACCTCTCCCAGGAATTCACCAACCTGATCGTGGCCCAGCGAGGCTTCCAGGCCAACGCCCGCATCATCACGACGTCGGATGAGGTCCTGCAGGAGCTGACGAACCTGAAGCACTAAAATTCCGGAAAGCGCCGAACCCGGGTCGCGTCACGCCACGCACTTTTTTGGCGCTGCGACGCCTCAGGAACCCCGGAATCCCGGGCTTGCCGTCTGCTGGGGGCGCTGAAAGTCTGCTCGGCGTGACGCTGCCCGTTCACAGACACAAGAGTGGCCGGCATCCTTGGACGCCGGCCACCCTTCAGGCAATTACTGCATTTTTAGAGTCCGCCGACCCCGTTCGGAGTGCCGACGCCCGTGGGTCCGTCCCATCCGGTGCCGGAAAGGCACCACGGGCTCGTGGAGCACGTGCCCGTTGAACCCGAGGCGACGTCATTGAATTTCCCGGAGTTCGTGTACGGAAGCGAGTTGGCCAGCGCCGTCGAGCTGCCGGAGTTCCCGGAAAGCGCGTACATTGCCGCGATCAGTGGTGAGGACAGGCTGGTCCCTCCATACTGGGCCCAAGACGAGGTGGTGCTGCTACTCGGCGCATACACTGCCAATCCGGTCTGCGGATCTGCGACGGCGGAGACGTCCGCTGAGGCGCGCTTGCCGCACCCAGTACCGAATGTGGCAGCCGCAGGCAACGCGGCATTGACACTGGAGCAGCCGGATCCAGAGCCGGACCAGGCAGACTCGCCCCACCCGCGTGCACTGGTGTTCTTGACCAACGATGTGCCTCCCACCGCGGTGACGTAACTCGAGGAAGCGGGGTATGACGAGCCGGTATACCCGTTGTCACCGGTTGACGCTGTCACCGCGATGCCCGGGTGGTTGTAGTACGTACCGTAGCTGGAGTCTGCCGAATCCCCACCGCCGTAGCTGTTGGAAATCGCGACGACCCCTGGTTGTTTGGCGGCCGTCGCCACGGCTGTTCCAAGATTAGTGATACTGGCTGTTGTCGCTTGCACCACCAGGATCTTGCAGTCCGGGCAGGCTGCCGAGACGGCGTCGACGTCGAGGGCGGTTTCGTCGGCCCAGCCGGAATTGAACCTGGGAAGCTTATTGCCGCCGTTTTGGTCCTTGATGGTGAGGCAGCCGTTGCTGACCGTGCATGCCGGAAGGCCGAACTGTGCGCGGTAAACGCCGAGATCGCGTTCAAGGTTCGGATAGCCATAGGCATCTACGACTGCGACGGTGCGGCCACCGGACGCGAGGCCCGTGATGTTGTAGGCGCTCTGTATATCCGCAGGGGTCTTGCCCGTGGCGGGCGGCGTGCTCGAAGCGGGCTTGGCTTGTCCTCCCTGCGGCAGTGCCTTGGCCGGGCTCGTTGAATCATCGACGTACTTGAGCGCAAAACACGACGCATCGCCGGCCGGGACATCGGCGCAGACCCTCTCCGCATGCCAATTGGCTGACGGAGCTGGTTGGGCAACTGCCGCCGGGGCAGTGGCTGAGACCGCACTCAGCAATAGCAACAACGCCCCGGAAACGCTAAGAATCTTCTTCACGAAACCTCCCTGAGGGTCAATAAGATCCGAGTTGACAGAACGGGTCAACTCAGCGTGACAAGCTTCGCACCAAACGCCACTATTGTCACCCACGTCACATCCATCCCCGCGGTCTCATGAGCCACTGGGGAGATTCGCAGTTGGACTATCGGTGGTTGGTGAGACGGGGGCTGTGGATGTGTTCGCGACGGAAGCCGAGGCCGACGATCCGCCCCAAGAGGCGTTTGACCGGTGGAGTGTTGCTGATGAGTCGCATGAGTTGGATGGGTGGGTTTCTTTGGGAGAGGCGGGCGAGCTGGCGGGTCTGCTGTCGCTGCAAGGCCTGTGCTCGGCGTACCGCGGGTTCGCGTCGTCGTTGCAGTCGCTGGAGGTCGGCGATGGCGACGGTTCCCGTTCGCAGGGGTATCGCGAGATGATTGGCCGTTGCGACGGCATCGGCAATGGCGTAGTTCACCCCGGCGGCGCCGGCCGGTGACATGGCGTGCGCGGCGTCGCCGATGCACAACAGCCCGGGTTCGTACCAGCGTCTCAACCGATTGGAGCGCACCGACAGCAGCTTGAACTGGTCCCAGTCGGTCAGCGCGGCCAGGCCCGCAGCCAGGAACGGTGCGGCATGTGCCGCCCGCTCTCGGCAAGCGGCCAGACCTGCGGCCTGAATCTGTGGGAGTGTTCCTTTCCCGATGATCGTGCCGCACTGCCAGTAGTCGCCGCGGTCGATGGCGAGCACGATCTGGCCGCCGCCGAGGTAGCCCAGGGTCGGCGGCGCATCCTGGCTGCGTGGCACGCGGAACCACAGCACGTCGATCGGCATCGCAAACTCCCTTAGCGGCAAGTCCGTGTGTTCCCGGATAAGGGAGAACCGGCCGTCACACGCCACCGTGAGATCCGCGCGGATCTCTACTTCGCCGTCGTTCGTGCGCGCCCGTACGCCGATCACGTGCTCGCCGCGGCGGAGCAGGCCGGTGGCCTCGGTGCTCATTTCGAGTCGGAAGCCAGGGAACTTTCTGGCCTGGCTGGCCAGGAAGTTCAGGAAGTCCCACTGCGGCATGAACGCCATGAACTTACACCGGGTAGGCAGGTGCCGGAAGTCCACCAGCCCGAAGGTCTGTCCGTCGATGCCGAGGCGCAGTTCCGGTACCTCGGTGTGGGGCAGGCGCAGGAACTCTTCCAACAAACCCAGTTCGGCCAGTACGTCGGTGGTGTCCACCGCCGACCACACAACAGGATGTGTTCCAAGATCGTGGAGCGGGTGTGGCTTCGGGTTCGCCGGGCATCTCTAGCTCACCTCATCGAGCGGCCGAGGCCGTCAAGGATGAGGGTCAGCCCGAAGTCGAACTCGTCCCCGAAGTCGTAGCCGGGCTTGAGGACGTGTTCGGTGGCAATCTCCATCATGTGGGGGTATTGCCCGGTCGAAAAGCGTTCAACGATCGGCGCTGTGATCTCCGAGGCAGTGTCCCGGCCGTCAAAAGGCAGGGCGGCCTCCTGTAGGGCGAATCCGTAAATGTAACTGTCGAGCAGGGCGTAGGCATGGGCCGTCATCTGAACGGAAAAGCCTGCTGCCCTCAACGTCCCCAGCATCGCTTCGTGGTGGCGAAGGTTGGCTTCGCCCGGGGAAGAGCGGCTTTCCAGCAGTCCGACCGCCCACGGATGGCGTTTGAGAGCGCTGCGCACGCTGTGCGCCCGTCGGTACATTTCCTCCCGCCAATCGCCCGCGGGGGAGGGCAGTTCGATTTCGCTGAAGACCATGTCCACGATGCCATCCAGAATCTCATCCTTATTGGCCACGTAGTAGTACAGCGACATGGGCTTGGTTCCCATGCTTTGGGCGAGCGAGCGGATGGTCAGCGCTGCGATTCCGGACTCGTCAGCGAGATTCACAGCGCATCCGAGCACCCTTTCGCGGCTCAGCGGAAGGCGCCGTTGGGGGAGGGGCTGTGCAGTGTCCGGCATCGGGACTCCTTGGACTCTAGCGGTTTAGTACATTGTACGATAATCTCTTTTAGTACAGCGTACGAAAAGCTACGCACCCCATTGACTGGAAAGGAACGGCCATGACCGCTGGTCAGCATGCTGCGGAGACTTCGATTTCGGGCGGCTCGCCCACGGCGCAGCCGCATGCGTCCGGCACGATGCGGGCCATCGTGCAGGAGGCTTATGGCTCCGCCGACGTCCTGCACATGGCGCAGATTCCGAAACCGAACATCGCCGAGAACGAGGTCCTGGTCCGGGTCCACGCTGCAGGACTGGACCGGGGGACCTGGCATGTGACCCGGGGCCTGCCCTACGCATTGCGTCTGGCCTTCGGCGTTCGCGCCCCCAAAAACCCTGTGCCCGGGATGGACCTGGCCGGCACCGTCGTGGCGGTCGGAGCTGCGGTGACCCGCTTCGCCGTCGGGGATCACGTCTTCGGCGTCGGGAAGGGCTCTTTCGCCGAGTACGCGACGGCCCGCGAAAGCCAACTCGCGCTCAAGCCGGCGGACATCAGTTTCGAACAGGCCTCGGTGGTCCCGGTTTCCGCCTGCACTGCGCTGCAGGCTCTGCGCGCCGCAGGCCAGATAGCGCAGGGACAGAAGGTGCTGATCCTTGGCGCCTCGGGCGGAGTAGGCAGTTACGCTGTTCAGCTCGCCAAAGCAGCCGGGGCCGAGGTCACAGGCGTTTGCAGTACGGCCAAAGCGGATCTGGTGCGTTCGCTCGGCGCCGACCACGTCATCGACTACGCCACACAGGACTTCGCCGACGGCACTGAACACTATGAGCTGATCCTGGATATCGCCGGGAACCCCACCCTGGCTCGCCTGCGCCGGGCCCTCACCCCCTCGGGCACGGCCGTTATCACCGGTGGTGAAGAAGGCGGCTCCTGGACGGGCAGTATCGACAGGCAATTCAGGGCCCTGGCGCTGTCCCCGTTCATCAGTCAGCGGTTCGCCATGGTCATGGCCACGCAAGGCGCGGCAGACCTCGAATACCTTGCCAGGCTCATCGACGCCGGAACCCTCACCCCGACCATCGACCGGAGCTATCTTCTGGAGCAGGTTCCGGACGCCATGCGCTATTTCGACGCCGGCAAAGTGCGCGGGAAAATCGCGATCACCATGCAAGGCGCCGGGGGCAACTGAAACAGGCACTGGCAGTACCCGGTATAACAGGCACTCCCACGCGGACGCGGGGACTGGTTTTCTTGAATCAGTCCCCGTTTAGCGAAAGGAACACGATGAAGCCCGTACCCCCTACCCCCACGGCCAAAGCCCCGCAGGAGAGGTTCACGGGAGATGTGTACCTCAACTCCCTCCACAACGGCGAGGCGCCCTCGCGTCTCGTGGCGGCGATAGTCCGCTTCACCCCTGGCGCCCGTACGAACTGGCATTCCCATCCCCTTGGCCAGACCCTGCACTGCACCGACGGCATCGGTTTCGTTGCTACCCGGGACGGCAGCGTAATCCATATGCGCGCAGGAGACACGGTCCACACGCCGCCCGGCGAGGAACACTGGCACGGCGCAACCCAAGACAACATGATGTGCCACCTGGCTTTGGTGGAGCACGACAACGGGGAGAGCGCCACGTGGCTTGAACCCGTCAGCGACCAGGACTACGAAGCCGCGCACGCCCAAGCCAGCCGATAACCCACCCACGCGAAGGAACCCCATGAACACCGTCACCCTTAATAACGGCGTCGAAATGCCGATCCTCGGCTTCGGCGTCTTCCAGATCCCGGATGAGGAAACCCAGGCCGCGGTGGAAGCCGCCCTCGCCGCCGGTTACCGCCACCTGGACACGGCTGCATCCTACGGCAACGAGGCCGCCGTCGGCGCGGCGATCAAGGCGAGCGGCATCGCCCGCGACGAACTATTCATCACTACGAAGCTCTGGATCCAGCACGCCCCGGCGGGGAGCGTCCAGGACGACACCAAGCACGCTTTAGACAACTCACTGAACCGGCTCGGACTGGACTACCTCGACCTGTACCTGATCCATCAGCCATTGGGCGACTACTACAGCGAGTGGCGCGCCATGCAGGACATCCACAAGGACGGCCTCGCCCGCGCGATCGGTGTCTCGAACTTCCACCCCGACCGGCTAGTGGACCTCATCGACCACAACGAGATCGTCCCGGCCGTCAACCAGATCGAGACCCACCCCTTCCACCACCGCGCCGCCGACCAGGCAATGATGCGCGAACGCGGCGTCCAGATCGAATCCTGGGGGCCATTCGCCGAAGGCAAGAACGACCTGTTCTCCAATCCGCTCCTCAGCGCCATCGCCAATGCGCACGGCAAGTCCGTCGCCCAGGTGGTTCTCCGCTGGCTCATCCAGCGAGAAGTGGTCGTCATCCCCAAGTCAGTCCGGCCGGAACGCATGGCCCAGAATCTCGACGTCTTCGATTTCGCCCTCACGGGCGAGCAGATGAGCCAGATCGCCACCCTGGACACCGCTGCCAGCCTCTTCTTCGACCATCGCGACCCCGCTATGGTGAGCTGGCTGGGCGGACGGAGGATCGCCTGAGACCACACTGAGTTCACGCCCCGCCCTCTTACAGCAAACTTGCAGCTTTTGTCCGGTTCCCGCACTGTGTTCCGGTTCTATCCTGAGGGGGTGGAGCAGCATACGGAGTCTGGGAGTGCCGAGCGGGAACACCGCGAATCCCGCTTCGGGGTGAGCCGGCGTAGGTTCCTAAGCGGGGCGGGAATGGCAGGGGCCGGATTGCTAGCCGGACTCGGGATCGCCAAGGCAGGCGTGTTGCACGGGGGAACGGCCCCGGTCAGCGCAGCTTCTCCGACGCCGGTGGCGTCACCCTCGCCGTCGGCGAGCGGCACGGCTTCCGCCCCTGCGATCCGCAGCTTCGTTTCAACTGCTTTGACCGCTGCCCGCGTCGCCAGCTGGGCTACCGGGCCGACGGGCGCAGGCCTCCTGTTCGTGGGACCGATGGGCCACGGCACCAACGGGCTGATCATGGACAACCACGGAGAACCGATATGGATGGAACCCACAGGTTCCGGCGTGACGGACCTTCGCGTGCAAGCCTTCGAAGGCCAAGCAGTACTGACTTATTGGACTGGAATTGGAACGGGTGGCCACGGTGCAGGGAAGGGCGTCATCAAGGACGTCCACTACCGCACCGTGGCCGAAGTCAACACAGGCAACGGGCTGCAAGCGGATCTGCACGAGTTCACCATTACCCCCGCCGGGACGGCGTTGATGATCTCCTACCCGACCGTCCGGCACGACCTGACGTCGGTGGGTGGACCCGCGCAGGGCTACATGTTTGACTGCCACGTCCAGGAAATCAACATCCGTTCCGCCAAGGTCCTCTTCGACTGGACGGCCTCGGACCACATTGACCTGACTGAGTCCTATTTACGCCCGTCCGATAACCCCAAGGCCGACGGTTCCGACGCCACGAAAGCGTTCGATCCGTTCCACCTCAATTCCGTGGACGAGAGCGGGGACGCGCTCCTCGTTTCGTCCCGCCACACGCACACCGCCTATCTGATCGGCCGTCCGGACGGAGAGATCCGCTGGCGTTTGGGCGGGAAACGCAGCGACTTCTCGATGACGCCGGAGTCTGTCTTCGCTTGGCAGCATGATGTTCGACGCCGGCCCAACGGGATCGTCAGCATGTTCGACAACCATTACAACCAAGGCACCACCGGGACATCCCGGGGGCTGCTCCTCGCCGTCGACGAAAAGGCGCGCACCGCCGTCGTCAAGCAGGAGTTCAGCCGGGGCGGCCACCGGGGCGACGCCGAAGGGAACCTGCAGTTCCTTGATAGCGGGCATATCCTGGTGGGCTGCGGAGCGGACCCCGCGGCCACAGAATTCACTCCCGATGGGAAAGCGGTATTCGAGGCGACCGGACTGGGCGATGCCTCTTACCGCACCTACCGCTCGCCGTGGACAGGCCGGCCGGACACCGTCCCCGACCTGGCCGCGGTGCCCGGCAACGGGTCCACAATGCAGCTCTACACCAGCTGGAACGGCGCAACCGAGGTTGCCAAGTGGAGGTTCCTCACCGGAACCGGTCCCGGGTCCATGTCCGAAGCAGTGACGGTTCCTCGTCGCGGCTTTGAGACGTCGACGGCGGTGGCTGCCGCGCCGAGGGCCGCCGTCGAGGCTTTGGACAAGTCCGGAAACGTTTTGGCGACGTCCACGGTCATCGCAACGGTGTGAGTCCGGCGCCCGCTTCTCCCGGCCGTGCTACGGCAATATGTGTTCGTGCGCGGCTGCCTCCAAGGCCTCGGCCTCTGCCTTGGCCAAGCGGGTCTCTGCCTCGACGTCGATACGCCGGGTCATCAGCCAGTACAGCCCAGCGGAGACGGGGAGTCCGATGAACAGCGAGATATCGGCGCCGTCAAGGGCGTGGGCTATGAACCCGACGAAGAGCTTACCGGCGGAGAAGAAGGGGATCATCAGCACAAAGCCGACGAGGTATGAGATGATGCCAGGCCAGCCCCAGCGTCCGTAGATCCCGTCCGGCTTGAAGATCTCAGCGATGGCGTAGTGGCCCTTGCGGACGATGAAGTAGTCGGTGAGGTTGACCGCCGTCCACGGAATGAAGAAGTACAGCACCAGCAGCAGGAAGTCGTTGAAGTTGGCCAGGAAATCGGCCGAGGCAAGGTTCGCCAGGACCACGGAAATGAGTGCGGTGATGGAGATCGTGATGATCCGGAGCCTCAGGGTCGGCCGGATCTGCCGCACGCTGTCGATGGACGATATCAGGGTCAGCGAACCGCCGTACATGTTCAAGGCAGTGACGGACAGCAAGCCCAGGGCAGCGACGAACAATGCGATGCCACCGAATCCGCCGAAGAGCTGGTCGGCGGTGGATTTGATCGAGCCGATGGTTTCGAAGTTTTCCCCGGCTGCGGCACCGATGTATGCGCCCAGGAACATCACCCAAATACCGCCGAGGGCGCTGCCCCAGAACGTCCACCGGAAGGTGCCCCGTCCGCTGGACGGCGGAAGGTAGCGGGAGTAGTCCGAGACGTAGATGGCCCAGGAGATCTGGTAGCCGGCCGCGACCCCCAGCTGGCCTAGGAACGGCACCAGGTGGAAGTCGGCCAGGTTGTATGCGCCGGCGGGAATGACCAGCTTCACGGCTGCAATGGTGAGCAGCGCCAGCATGATGATGGTCAGGTAGGTCAGGTAGCGCTCAAAGGCGTGGATGAGGTCGTAGCCGAACAATGCGATGACGACGGCAACAATGGTGACCACCCAGAACCAGAGGTTTTGGGACCCGACGTTGACCGATTCCTGGATGGCTTGGCCGGCCAGGATCGTGTTGAAGATGTTGAAGCCCGCGTACTGGAGGTAGGCGAAGAGCCAAACCAGCAGGGCGCCGATGTAGCCGAATTGCGGCCGGGACTGGATCATTTGCGGCAGGCCGAGTTGGGGGCCCTGCGAAGAGTGCGCGGCCATGAACAGCGTGCCGACGAGCACCCCGATGGCGATCGCGAGCAGCGACCAGATCAGGTTGCCGCCGGTGGTGATGCTGATCAACCCTACGGCCAGGGTGGCGATCTGGGCGTTGCTGACGAACCACAACGGTCCGATGTGCGAGACCTTGCCGTGCCGCTCGTTCAATGGAACATAGTCGATCGACCGGATCTCCAGTCCGCGGCCCGATCCTTTGTCCGTCGTAGTGCTCATGGCGTTTCTCCTTCGGAGCATCGGTGAATCTTGACTTTGGTTTAGCACAGAGTGGGGCGGCCCAGAAGAGGTCGCGAGATTCCTAGACGAGCCGGTGGTGCCGCCACGTGGGGAACTGGTCCCGGGCTACCTGGACGGCATCCGGTGAAATGTCCAGCGTCGCGGTGGCCGGCTCAGTGCCGAGGCTATGCAGGACAGTTCCCAGGGGGTCAATGAGCATGCTGTAGCCGATGGACACCGGCGGAGTCTGGGAGACCGCCGCCACGTACACGCCGTTCTCTATTGCCCGGGCCTTGGCCAGCGTGGCCCATTGCTCGGTCTTGGCTGTGCCGGGAACCCACGAGGAGCAGACGAGGAGCACCTCGGCCCCGGCATCGGCCAGCATGCGCGCCAACTCGGGGAAGCGCAGGTCGTAACAGGTCATCAACCCGAACGTCATGCCGCCGCAGGAAAAAGTGACAGGCACTGGCTCGGGCGCGGCTTTGATGTAATCCGATTCCCGGAACCCTTGGCAGTCAAATAGGTGGATCTTCCGGTAGCTGGCAAGGCGCGAAGCGTCCGGAGCGATGGCCACCAAGGTGTTGAAGGCCCGATTCCGCTCACCGGATGCTTCCAGGAGGCCCGCGACGACGGCGATTCCGTAACGCGCCGCCGTCGCCTGGAGCTTGGCGGCCACCGGGCCGTCAAGGGGTTCGGCCATGTCTACGAAGCTCCGGTCCATCCGGCTTTTCTCGTACGTCGAGTACTCAGGGAACACAATGAGGTCGGAGCCCTCGCGGACGGCCCGGGCACAGTAATCCGCCATGAGGTCGAGGTTACGGCGGACGTCAGTGCCGGAATCGATCTGGGCCAGGGTGATGCGCATGCAGTCCTCATTTCTCAGTGTTCCGGCAGCACGCTGTGACCTGTCGTCATACCAGGGCGGCTTCTTTTTCCTCCATCACCATTTCCGGTGGTGCCTTCCGGAACCCCTTGGTGATGATGCCCAGTACCACGACGCCGACGCAGAGCCAGATCAGCCCGAGCGTGATCGCATTCGAATCGAGCTGGGAGAGCAGGAAACCGTCGATGATCGCGCCCACCGCCGGCATGACCACGTAGAACAATACGCTGAGCCGGTGCCCCGAGCGTCGTTGGCGCAGGTAGTAAGCAATGACCGAGATGTTGACGAGTGTGAAGGCCGTAAAGGCGCCGAAGTTGATGAACGACGTCGAGGTGGCAACGTCCAGGAACATGGCGATGAGTCCCACCGCCCCGGTGATGACCAGGTTGAACACCGGCGTGTGGAAGGACTTGTTCAGCGCCCCGAAGACCTTCTTCGGCAGGACTGAATCCCGGCCCATGGCGTAGAGCAGGCGCGAGGCGCTGGCCTGTGCCGCGAGCCCGGAGGCAAACTGGGACACCACGAGTCCCGCCAGGAAAACCGCGCCGAAGAATTGCCCACCGATCTTCAGGGCAATGTCCGACGCCGCCGACGCCGAATCGTCGAACACTCCGCCAGGGTGGATCAGCTGGGTCGTGTAGGACGCGACAACGAAGATCGCGCCGCCGATGAGTGCGACGAGCATGATCGCCTTCGGGACGGTCTTCTTCGGCTCGATGGTCTCCTCGGTGAGGGTGGACACGGCGTCAAAGCCGAGGAACGAGTACGCGGCTATCGCGGCTCCGGCGGTGATCTTGTCGAAGCTCGACGTGTCGTTGAAGAAGGGAGCGGTGCTGATCAGGGCGCTCGCGCCGGAGGTTGAGACCAAGGTTCCCACGGACAGGGCAACGAACAGGACTATCACCAGCAGCTGAAAAGCCATCAGGAGGTAGTTGGCCTTGTCCGCCACCTTGACGCCAACCACGTTGAGCAGCGTGGTGATGGCGATGAACGCGACGATCCAGACCCCGATGGGAATGTCGGGGAACTGCGCCGTGAGGTAGGAACCCCCGATGAGCCAGATGACCATCGGCAGGAACAGGTAGTCCAGCAGGACAGCCCAACCGGCCAGGAATCCGATCCGGGAATCGATGGAGCGCCGGATATAGGTGTACGCGGAGCCGGCCACCGGATAGGCAACAGCCATCCGTCCGTAGCTCTGCGCGGTGAAGAGCATCGCGACCATCGCCACGAGATAGGCCGACGGCGATGCTCCGCCAGTGGTTTCGGCGATCACGCCGAAGATCGCCAGGACGATGAGCGGGGTCAGGTAAGCCAGCCCGAACAGGACCAGCGAGGGCAGTTTCAGGGCGCGCGTGAGGCTCGGTTGTGTAGTCACCGGTGGTTCCTTAGGAGTTGGAGGACCGAGGGGTCCAAGTAGTCGGGTCGATGCGGCCTTGGTAGACGGGCAGCTCGATGGCCGGTTCGCCGGGACGGAATTGGGACCAGGGACGGTTGAGGTTTTCGGTCCCGTGCGTGCGGACGTGCTCGACGGCGGAGAGATCAAGGTCCGCGGCGAGAAGGGTGGGGGCGTCGTCGTCGGCCTCCGCTAGGGTGTTCCCCTCGGGGTCGACGATCAGGCTGAGGCCCTTGCCGGTGGGACCCGCGCAGTTGACGCTGACCATGAAGACCTGGTTCACAATGGCGTTTGCCTTGGCCAGGACCAGTTCTTGCTTGCGATCCGGCGTCGTGGTCTTGACGACATTGAGGATGACTTCGGCGCCCATCCACGCCAGCTGGCGGGTTACCTCCGGGAACCACGCGTCGTAGCAAATGTTCAGGCCGACCCTGCCGATCCCTTCCAGGTCAACGGTCGTGAATCGATCGCCGGGATCGTAGGGCTCAAAGGGGCGCCAAGGGAAGACCTTGCGGTAGTAGCCGGCAAGGTCACCTTCCGGGGACAGGACCAACTGGGTATTGAACAATTGCCCCTCGGGGCCGCGCTCGCAGACGCTGCCCGGAACCAGCCAGATACCCAGGTCCGCTGCGAGCTGCCGCAGCTCGTTGACGCGTGGACCGTCCAGAGGCTCGGCCGAGTCCTGCAGCTTTTCAGTGCGCTGCAGGTCAGGGTTGGAATCCCCGAAAAGGTGCAGCTCCGGGAAGACCACGAGCTTGCTGTGCGGTTGGATCGCGACGGCGGCGGCGACTTCGGCGGCGAAAGCCTCGATCGGTTCGCCGATCAGCCGGGGCGACGCCTGAGCGGCGATGAGGGGAAGGATGCGTTGCACTGGTTTCTCCACGTTGTCGTTGTGACTCGCCTCATATTAGATCATAATGATCAAATAAAAGGAAGGTGGATTTTGCCCCGTAAAGTAGCGGATATGACCCGTCAGCTCGAGGACACCACCGGCGACTCACCCATCGATGCTGCCCCTTTGCTCGGAATCGACCGCAGGAGCGCAATCGACGCCGTGCGGCTGCGGATCGGCATGGCCATATCCTTGGGGCTGCTTCAGCCGGGGGAGAGGCTGCCCGACCAGCAAGACGTCGCGCTGGGCCTATCGGTCAGCCCGATCACCGCCCGCAGGGCCCTGGCGAGCCTGGCTGATCAGGGCGTCGTTGTCCGCCGTCGTGGACGTGGCGGCGGAACCTTTGTCGCTGACGAGCCGCCGCAGAACGTGCTCGAGCAGCTCGCTGCGTCGCCCGCCGAATCCCTTGCAGTGAACCGGCTGGTGGACCGTCGGCTGCTGTTCGAATGCGCGGTCACCCATTTCGCTGCAGTCAATGCCACGGCAGCGCAACTTGATGAGCTGGAGCGGCTTACTCGTGAAATGGCCGGATCAAATAATTGGTCCGAGTATCACCAGGCCGACGAGAGATTTCACCGGCTGGTCGCGACGTCCTCGGGCTTGGGAACCGCGGTCGAGGCGTATAACGAGGCATTGGCAGAGCTTTATGCCTACTTCATCCCGTACCCGATTGAGTTTCTCCATGAGTCCAATAGGGACCACATTGCGCTCGTGAATGCCCTGCGGGCCGGCGACGATCGCGGCGCGGTGGAGGTGTCGCGGCGGCACGTGGACGTCTTGCACAAGACGATGTTCATGGGCCTGGCGGGCGGCGACGGCGCTAAGAGGGACAAAAAGGGGTAAACGACAGCTCCTGCCCTATCGTCCGGGATATCGGACTAAAGATGGACACCTTTTCGTGATCACTGTCACTTTGCGTGCTCTGATTGATTCTCAGTTGGGGACATCGGACTTCGGTTGTCAAAGTGAGGATCAGGCATGCAGGCGACAGGAAAAGCGGGAACGGGTGGGCCGCGCGTTGAGCGTCGTTCCATTGACTTTGTCCCGGAAAATGAACGCCATGGTTCGCCTGGCCAGCAGTTCACGCTCTGGTTCGGGGCGAACATGCAGATTACGGCCATTGTCGACGGCGCCTTGGCAGTACTGTTCGGCGCGGATGCGCTGTGGGCGATCATCGGCCTCCTGGTCGGAAACCTCTTGGGCGGCGCAGTCATGGCGCTCCACGCGGCCCAGGGGCCGAAGCTCGGCTTGCCGCAGATGATTTCCAGCCGGGCGCAGTTCGGAATCTTCGGGGCGGTGATTCCCTTGGTACTGGTGGTCGTGATGTACCTCGGCTTCGCCGCAACCGGTACTGTCCTCTCCGGACAGGCAATCAGCCTCATCCTCCACACGGGCACCCCTGCCGTCGGCATGATCGTCTTCGGGGTGCTGACCATCATCGTGGCGACCCTGGGCTACAAGTACATCCACATGTTGGGCCGCATTGCGACCGTCGTCGGTATCCTCGGCTTCACTTACCTGGGCATCAGGTTGTTGGCCAGCCAGGACGTCGGTGCACTCTTGGGAGCCGGCGGTTTCGAGTTTCCGACCTTCCTGCTCGCCATTTCGCTTGGCGCCGGATGGCAGCTGACGTACGGTCCGTACGTGGCCGACTACTCCCGGTACCTGCCTTCCAAAACCCCAGCACACAAGACCTTCATGTCGGCATACTTCGGCACCGTGATTGGTTCCCAGTGGTCCATGACCCTGGGCGCGCTCTTCGCTGCCCTCGCATTGCCCAAAGGCGCACGGTTCCTGGACGGCCAAGTCGCTTTCCTCGGGAACCTGAGTGGTGGCGGACTGATCGCGGTGGTCATCTACCTGGTCATCGTGACCGGAAAACTGACCGTTAACACGCTGAACGCATATGGCGGCTACATGACCATGCTTACCTCGGTCACGGCGTTCACCCGCAAGTCTGCGGTGGCGTCATGGACCCGGTTCGCCTATGTGATCGGCTTTATCGGACTCTCGGTGCTCATCGCGGTCCTTGCTTCCCCCGACTTCATCGCCAACTTCAAGAACTTCGTCCTTCTCCTGCTGATGGTATTCATCCCCTGGAGCTCGATTAACCTCGTGGACTACTACCTGGTTTCCAAGGAAAAGGTGGACATTCCGGCCCTCTATGACCTGAACGGGCGCTACGGACGTTGGAACAAGACCGCGCTGTTCAGCTACGCGATCGGCATCGTCGTCCAGATCCCATTCCTGGCGCAGACCCTCTACACCGGACCGATGACCGACCTTCTGGGCGGGGCGGATATCTCTTGGCTCGTAGGCCTCGTGGTCACGGCAATCGTGTTCTACCCGCTGGCGAAGAGAAACTCCAACGCTCCGGCCGAGATGGTCTACCCGACTGAACCAGGCTCGGAGGCAGTAGCTCCAGTGGTCGGCTCAGTGCCGAACGCCGCAGCTGTTTAGCCTTTGCGCCGTTCCCCTTCGGACGCTCGCTCACTTTTGGGGTGTTTCCGGCGGACGCTCGCTCACATCATGTGAGCGAGCGTCCTGGCATTTGGCCATATATGTGAGCGAGCGTCTCCTGCACGTATGAAACTACGCCGGCATCAGGCCTGGGTGCCCAGCCTGCGGGAAATCTCCCTGGCGCATCTGGTCACTTCAGGAATCCACTCCCGGGCGACGTCTTCAATGCGGACCGCCCGTTCCTCGGCGGTCTCGGCGTCTTTGGCCCGGTGCCGGGTGCCTCCGCCGGGAAACGCCCGGTTCGACACCGTCAATGTCACGCTGGCCACCGGATAGCGCTGCCGGTCGAGGACGGCGACGGCAACTGAGGAAAACCCCTCGGTGACTTCGTCCTGCTCCCACGCATATCCGAGTGAACGCGCCCGAGCCAACAGATCCTGCAACGCGGGCAAGGACTGCGGGCCTTTGCTGTGGCGCTCCGCGAACGCTTCCGGTCCAGGGAAAAGCGCAGCCACCTGGGCGGGATCCATCTGGGCCATCATCGCCCTGCCGCTGGCGGTCAGATGGGCCGGAAGCCGGACCCCGGTGTCTGTGACAAGGGGGCTTTGCCGCGGAGCCCGCTCCTCGATCACGTAAACGACGTCGCGCCCGTGCATCACGGCAAGATGGGCAGTCCGGCGGGTCCGGGCAACGAGCCGGGACAGGGGGAACCGGGCAATCCGCTGGATGGGAGCTTGCCGCGAATACCCTGTCCCCAACTCATGGGCGGTCACTCCCAAGGCATACTTGCGCTCCTCGGGAAGGTGGACCAGAAAGCCGTCATCGATCAGTGAGGAGATGAGCTGATATGTCGTTGACCGGGGCAAACCAACATCGCGCGCAATGATGGACGCGCTGACCGGGCCGGCTTGGCCTGCGACGTATCTGAGAACCGCCAGCACTTGGGCCGCAGCCGGTGCCTTGGGCCGCACGGATTGACTGTACATTCTCCTAGAATACGCGGCGGAATGTCCGGTATACCGGACGTTGATGCCACGCCCCGTTCTAGGACAATCCCTCCAAGCGGGCCCGCGCCGTTTCCGCGCTCCGGCGTTCCCGGGCGGCTAGCCGGGCTGCCAGTTTGCGGTTCCGCTCGGCCAGGGTGATCGCCCACTCCGTCGAAGCGAGCTCCTGCTGCAACCCAGCCAGCTTGTCTTTGGCAGCTTTGACTTGGACGGCGAGGTGCTCGCTCCGGCCCACGGCCTCGGACCTTTCGCGCTCGGCCTGGGCGAGTTCCAGGTCAGCCTTGTCCGCGTTGCGCTCAGCCTCCACGAGCGCGGTTTGTGCCTTCTCGCGTTCGCGCTCCGAGTCGGCGCGTGCGCCCTCCGAGTCTGCCCGCCTGCGCTGCCGGCCGCCGTCGTCGGGCTCTTCGATGGTGGTACCCGCCGCGGGAAGTGCGCCGGAAATCGCCACCGCGCCCGTGAGGTCCACGGGTTCCAATCCGTTCGTGGCGAGCGAACGCACCAGCTGCCCGCTGCGGAGCGCGGCCGCAGCGCCGGGATCGGTCATGGCGGCCCTCAACGTGGCCTCGATCTCCATCGCGGCGGCGCCACTGACCTTGACGCCCAGACCTTCCGCCACTGCCCGGGCCTGCTCGACGGCGGCGCCCAGGACGCGCGGGCGCTGTTGGCCGAGCGTGCGGAGACGCCCGTGATCCTGCTGCTCCTGGGCGCTCCCGAGCGATGCCCCCAGCTCCAGGACGCCCGCGAATTCCTTGGTGCCGTGCCGGACGAGCATGTTAACGGCCCACGCCGCCGTCGAAGGCTTGGGCAACTGGGCGATCTGTTTCGCCAGTTCGGCGTGCCCCGCGGACTTGGCTTCCTTGGCCCGCGCGGTGCGGGCCGCCGTGAAGGCCGAGGGACCCAGTGTGTAAAGTTCGACGGCGATCGCGGCTAGTTCCATGGTGGAAGCGTGTGCCGTATTACTCGGCGAGGAATTCAGCGAGTGCGTCAGCCATGACTCCGGGTTCCCAGCTGTGGTTGGCGCCCGGAATGGTGGCTTTCCGGGCACTCGGGATATTGGCCACGATGGAGTCGGCCGCTTTCGGCATGATCGGGATGGTTTGCTCGCCGACGATCGAAAGGGTGGGCTGGGTGATGCCGGACCATAGCTGGGCGCGTGGCGCGGACTGGGTCCACGCGAGGGATTCGGCGTCGGCTGAAAGGCTGGGGCCCATTTCGAGCATGATGGGCCATCCTGGGCTGTTCTTGGCGCCTTCCAGCCACTCCGGCGGCATGTCCTTCATGTAGTACTCGATGGTGCTGGCCTTGTCGCCGGATGCGATCCGTTCCTGGAGCCCGGCGAAGAATTCAGCCCCGCCGGTGCCGAGTTCATCGCTCAGGGGAGTCTCCCACAGGGCCAGCTTCGTGACGGGTAGTCCTGCTGCGGCCGCTGCCAGGGAGATCGAGCCACCGGAAGAGCTCCCGAAGAGCGCAGCCTTGCCGCCTGCGATGTCGATGAGCGTGGCGAGATCGTCGAGGTTGTCCTTCAGGCTGAATGACGGGGCCTCGACGCTTTCCCCGCGGCCGCGCCTGTCGTAGTTGAGGACCGTGAACCTCTTCGCGGCCAGGAGCTTGGCCATTTCCACGGTGTTGGGGTCGAAGCCCCTGAATTGCATCGCACCGCCGACCAGGATCACGGCAGGTCCCTCGCCGTACTGGTCATACCCGATGCGGGTACCGTCTTTCGAGATCGCAAATTCGGACATCCCAGATCCTTTGATTTGGCGGACAGTAGGTTCCTAAACTCTGGGGCTCAGCCACTTGCGGGTCAAGGGGAGAGGGGCTCTGAGCAGGAGTTCTTAAGAGCTTCTTAAGTGCCGCCCGCGAGAGTGGAAGCAGGCCTCACAACGGCCTCCACACCCGAACTGGAGATTTCATGTCATCGCACGCCAAGCAGAACACTTCCGCGGAAGTCCGCACTTCCGCCGTCGTCGGTCACGGTGTGCCGTTGCTTCCACAGCCTCGGTATTGGCTCCTGTGGGGCATTGTGCTCGCCGCGGCAGTCCTTGCCATTGGCTTCAGCGTGCAGTCGGTAGCAGGCGTGACCACCAGCGAATTCGGAGTTGACCAGGAACTCAGCCGCCATCACGTGGGCGCACTGACCACCGTGGCCATGGCGCTGAACTTCCTCTTCGCCCCGGTAGCCGGAGTGTGCATTGTCCTGGTGATCGGCTTGTTCGTTTTCCTGGTTCGGAAGTCCTTCGTACCGGCGGTCATGTTTGTGCTCTTCGCATGTTCGGGCTGGGTTGCCAGCGAGGTGTTCAAACTTATCGTTGCCCGCCACCGGCCCAATCCTGCGCTTCTTTTCGACCCCCTGGCCCCGGAAACGGGTTCCAACAGCTTTCCTAGCGGACACACCGCCTTCGCCGTAGCGCTCGCCTTCGCCTTGTACTTCCTGGTCAGGGGCACACGATGGGGCGTCATCACCGCGTGGGCCGGCGCCGTCCTGGCCGTGGTGGTGGCGTGGTCCCGGATCTATATCGGAGTCCACTACCCCAGCGACGTTGTGGCGTCGTTCCTGGCCACCACCGCCATAGTCATCGTTTTGGCCGGGCTCTGGAACCGGTACGTACCACGAGTCATCGGGCGGCTGCCATTTGGCGTTGCGTCAGAAGCAACCTCGTCAGAAGCAACCGCCTCGGACGCGGCCGCAACCCAAGCACACGGATCCTGAGGAGGACCCCATGCACGTACTTTCTGCCATGCCCGCATTCCTTGATCCCACCACCCTCCTTCAGGGCTTGGGTCCCGCGGCGCTGGGCGTCGTGGCGTTGATCGTCTTCATCGAATCCGGTCTCCTTTTCCCGTTCCTGCCCGGGGACTCTTTGCTATTCACTACCGGCCTGCTTCACCAGCAACTGCAGCTCGAATTGCCGGTGTTGATCGCCGTCGTTTCCGCCGCCGCAATCGCCGGAGACCAGATCGGCTACATGCTCGGGCGCAAGTTCGGGCGGCGCTGGTTCAAGGACGATGCCAGGGTCCTGAAGACCGCGCACCTGGATACGGCCGAGGAATTCTTCAAGCGCCGCGGCGGCCCCGCGATCGTCCTGGCCCGCTTTGTCCCCATCGTGCGGACATTTGCCCCGCTGAGCGCAGGCATCGCCCGCTACAACTACAAATCCTTCACCCTGTGGAACATCGCCGGCGCCGTCATTTGGGGAACCTCCGTGACGCTCCTGGGCTCCTGGTTGGGACACTACGAGTTCATCGCGAAGAACATTGACGCCATCGCCGTGATCATGGTTTTGGTCTCCGTATTGCCGTGGGGAGTCGAGTTCCTCAAAAAACGGCGCAAGGCCAAGGTGGGCGCCACAAACGGGCACGCCGGGGAAGAATAGACAGCATGACAACAGCTGAGCGGCCGTCCCTCCTCCTGGTCGAAGACGACGCCGCTCTGGGACCGCTCATCAGCGAACTCCTCGAGCCGGACTTCTCCGTTCACCTGGCTGTCAATGGGCGTGACGGCCTCCACCTCGGCTTGACCCGGAGTTGGGATGCGATGGTCATTGACCGGGGGCTGCCCATCATGGACGGCATCGCCTTGATCAAAGCCCTTCGGGCCAAGGGGATCGCCACCCCGATCCTCATCCTGACGGCCCTCGGTGCCACCGATGAGAAGATCCGGGGCCTCGATGCGGGGGCTAACGACTACATGGGCAAACCGTTCGACGCCATGGAGTTGGCCGCCCGCTTGCGAGCCCTGACCAGGACATACGCCCAGCCGCCCACGACTCTGGGAATCGGGGATTGGGAGCTCGACGCCGCTGCCCGCTCCATGCGCTCCGTGTACAGTTCCGTGGTCACCCTGACGGCGAAGGAAGCCGGGCTCCTCGAAACCTTGGCCGGCGAACCCGAACGTGTCTTCACCCGTGAAGACCTCATCAGCACTTTGTTCCACCCCACGGACCAGCCGGGCGTGATCGACACCTACGTCCACCACCTGCGCCGTAAGATCTCCAAAACGGTGATCCGGACGGTCCACGGCCTCGGATACCAGATCGGCGACCCCCATGACTGAGAACAATTCCCATGACTGAAAACCCGGACCAGGCGACGCTCCGCAAAGCGTCGCTGAAGATCGCGGTACGGATCAGCGCGGCATGCGCGATTTTGGTTCTTTGCCTGCTGGCGGCCGCCGCGATCTACCTCTTCAACCAGGCACAGCATCCAACGCTGCCTGGACCAGGCGAAACCGACTCCGCGTACGCGTACCTGGACACAAAGGACCTCCTGAAGGCCATGATCGTTGCCGGCATTGCGGGGATCATCCTTGCCGGGGCCATCGGCTGGCTCAGCGCGCGGAGTGCCATCCGGCCCCTGGGAGAAGCGCTCGCACTGCAGCGACGCTTCGTGCAGGACGCCAGCCACGAACTGCGCACACCCCTGGCCATCCTGGATGCACGCGTCCAGCTCGCCCAGCGCGATGCCCCCGCGGACTCCAGAACCGGGGAAGCACTCGCCCGCATCCGCAACGACACCGCGACCCTCACCGGCATCGTCAACGAATTGCTTGTCGCGGCCACCGGCTCGCCCCCGGACGCCGCCGCAGAGCCGAGCGATCTCGCCAAGGTGGCGGGCGCCGTCGTCGAGAGCTTGCAACAGCTCGCGGGAGAGAAAAACGTCCGCGTCGCCCTGACGGAAAAGGACCGCCCCTTCGCGCTCATTGACAGCAATGGCTTCCGCCGTGCCCTCCTTGCCCTGGCCGACAATGCGCTGGCGCACACTCCCGCTGGTGGCCAAGTGGGGATCACGACGGCGGTGCTCGGTAACCGCGCGGTGGTCACCGTCTCGGATTCCGGGGCCGGGATCAAGGGCGTGGACCAGACCAGGATCTTTGACCGCTTCGTGAGGACACACAGCCCCGAGGGCGCACCGGGCCAGCGCAGCTTCGGAATCGGCTTGGCTTTGGTCCGTGAAATCATCACCGGCGCCCGCGGCACCGTGGAGGTTGAGCGCAGCGGTCCGCGGGGCACGGTCATGAGGATCACGCTGCCACTTGCCCCGAAAGACACGGCGCCGAGTGACATGGCGCCAGGCTCGGCATAGCTTTCTCAGGCGGCTTGGAGTTCTGTGCCGTGGGCGTACCTCAACGCTTTGGCGCGGTGTCGTAGCCGGCGGCGGTGGCGCCTGGAACGCGCAGGTTGAATTTCCGGCTCATGGGTTCCGGGCAGGGGTGGGGCTGTGGATCGGTAGGTATGTCCGGTGGGGGTGCGGATGTCGAGGGCATGCCGTGTCCCGGGGCGTGTTGTTGCTGTCCGGGTTCGTGTTGTCCAGCCGTTGAGTTCTTTGGTGTGGTTGCAGGCTTCGCACAGGCCCGCCCCGTTCGTCAGGCTCGTTGTGCCGCCGTCGTGCCAGGGGATGATGTGGTCGAAATGCCGGATCGGTGCGTCGCAGTAGGGGGTGCGGCAGGTGTCGTCGCGGGCTTGGATGAAGCGCCGCATGCCCGCCGGGTAAAGCCGCGCCCTCGAGTCGACGGCGACAAGGTCTCCGGTCCCGGGGGCGGTGAAGAGACGCCGGAGCCAGAGCTTGAAAGCCTGATCGCACTCAGGCTCGCCGGGACCGGCCTGGCCGGGTTCATTGTTGCTGCCGGATCCCCCGGCCAGAAGTGTCCTTGCCCAGCCGGCGGGGACGATGCCGTAGCCGGGGAGCCGGGCTGGCTCGGCATCGCCCTGGAAGAGGGTGCGGTCGGTCATGACGAGCTGGACCTCGACACCGCTGATCCCTGCGGGGGTCCCGGTGGTGCGTTCGACCAGGGTGTCGGCCATGATCTGGCCCCGGGACCGGGTCTCCCCTCCGGCGCGGAGGGTGTCGGCGTGCCGGGTCAGGGCCGCATGCACGGCCACGCCCTGGGCGACCGGGAGCAGGGCGGTCAGGTAGGTCATGGTGTCCGGTGCCGGGCGCAGGCTGACATGACGTTCGGCCGCCGCGTGGCTGGCGCGTTGCGTGACCGAGCGCGGGTCCCGCCGGTAGGCCGCGTTCCTGGCCGCGGCGATGATGGCCTTGTCTCCGGCGCCGTCGAAGACTCCGGTGTCGGCGGCCAACTCCTCGTCCACGGCGCAGCGGTCCTCGGCGGACAGGCAGGCTGTTTCCTTCACCAGCAGGGTGGCCCGCCATTCGTTCAGCCGCCCGGCGTCCAGGGCGGCGAGGGTGTGGGGCATTTCGGTGACGAGGGCTTTCGCGAGTCCGTGGAGCCGGGATCCGCGGGCAGGGGATTCCCGCCGGGCCAAAGCTACCTGTGCTCCGCCGCCGCGTCCCTGCTCGTCGGCCGGTACACCGGCCGCCGCGTCGGCGCTGCGCTGGGCGGTATCGAACGCGACGGCGATCCGGGCCTGCGCGGCCGCGGCCGCGGACTTCAGATCCTCAAGGGCACGCAACAGGTCAATCAACTCGGCGCTGCCGGCCGGTTCGGTGCCCACGGCGCATGGCCTGAACGAGGCAACGGTATCGATCAATTCCCGTACCCAGGCACCTGACACCGGAGCATCCGGGACCGCGCCGCCCGACGGCGCGCCTGGTCCGATCAGCTGTGTTCCCCGGTTTCCGACCATAATCAAAGCTTCGCAAAGGGGTCTGACATTATTAGGTCGAAGATCACCTGCCCGCCGAAAAACCCGGAAATCGGCAGAACTTTTTCATAGCGGACCGCTCCCGCCCAGCTCTGGCGTGCGTCGCCGAAGCAGACGAGAATGGCCTCGTGGTTCCCCCTCGTCCTGGCCGGGACAGCACCTTGATGAACCCCGCCGCCAGAAAGATTCAAAGCATCTTTCTCACGTTGACCCTTGGCAATACCCTTGCGGCCTCGTTCATTTGGGGGATCAATACCCTCTTCCTGCTGGATGCGGGACTCAGCAACCTCGAGGCCTTTGCAGCGAACGCCTTCTTCACGGCCGGGATGGTGGTCTTCGAAGTGCCGACTGGAGTGGTGGCCGATGGTTGGGGACGCCGCGTTTCGTTCCTTCTTGGCACTGTGACACTGGCCGGATCCACCTACCTCTACTTTCTGCTCTGGCAGCTTTCCGCCCCGTTCTGGTGGTGGGCCGTGGTATCGGTATTGCTCGGTCTGGGCTTCACCTTCTTCTCGGGTGCCGTGGAGGCCTGGCTCGTCGACGCGTTGCGCTTCACTGGATATGAGGGCGGCTTGGAGACGGTGCTCGGGCGCGGACAGATGGTGTCGGGTGCCGCCATGCTTGCGGGCTCAGTGGCTGGCGGGGTGATCGCGCAGGCCACCAACCTGGGAGTGCCGTTCCTGATCCGCGTCGGCGTGCTCCTCGCGATGTTCGTCGTGGCCTTCTTGCTCATGCGCGACGTCGGGTTCACCCCCGAACGCTCTGCCCATCCACTCAAGGCGACCCGCGCCGTCCTCGACGCCTCGATCGAGAACGGTTTGAAAAATCCACCCGTACGGTACGTGATGCTGGCAGCGCCGTTCAGTGCCGGCGTCGGGATCTATGTCTTCTATGCCCTGCAGCCGTACCTGCTGCAGCTCTTCGGCGACCCGCGCGCGTACTCCGTGGCCGGGCTAGCGGCGGCAATCGTGGCCGGAGCGCAGGTGGTGGGCGGATGGCTTGCACCGCGTATCCGGCGCCTCGTTCGCAAACGCACTACGGTGATGATTCTGAGTGGAGTGGTGAGCGCATCGATTCTGGTGGTTCTCGGGTTCACGAATGTCTTCTGGGTGGCCTTGGCGCTGTTGACGTTCTGGGCCATGGTCGACTCGGCGGCCACACCGGTACGGCAGGCCTACGTGAACGACATGATCCCGTCGAAGCAGCGGGCAACAGTGCTGAGCCTCGACTCGCTGATGGGATCAAGCGGTGGAGTGGTGGTGCAGCCGCTGCTCGGCCGGGCCGCCGATGTGTACGGCTACTCCGCCTCGCTCGCGATCAGCGGCGTTATCGAGTTGATCGCAGTGCCGTTCCTCCTGGCGAGTCGTCGGCAGGGCTCTTTGGCAGATCAGGCCAACGCCGCGATCGTCACATCCGAAACGGAACCCCGGCAGTCATAAGAATTGACCTACGGAAGCCGCGAAGCCCGGAGGAACGTGGCCTCGCCGGCCTTGTCAGGAACAAGCGGTACGGGACTAATTAGCACAGCTGGGCCACGATGCAGGGTGCCATCCGAAAGCGGTTGGCAGCGCACGCCCCCACGCCCGCGCATGGCGGCGTGTGCGCCCGGAGCCAGGACCTGGTCCATCCACGCGCAAGGGTGGGCCGGACGTCCGCCGCGGAACCCGACAACGCCGCCCCGCGATTCCAAGGCAAATTCTTCGCCCAGCAGGGGAGCCAGGTGGGCGCCCCCGAGGACGACATTTCGCCGCGTGAGCAGCGGGTCAAAGGGCGCGACGCCCAACTCAGCGGCCATCGTTTCGAGCGACTCGATGGCTATCAGGGTGACCGCTGCATCCATGTGCGCGGCCTTGCCGAAGAACCGGTCACCGACGATGCCCTTGCCGCTTACGACGTCGACCTGCTCGGCATCCGTGGTGGGCACCTCGGCGGCACCATCGCGTGCGCGGCCGAAGTAGGCGTGGCCGGATGACACGAGAAGATGCAGGATCTCCACGTCGTATCTGTAGCTTGCGGTCATGCCATAAGGCTATGCCTGTCCCGGAGTCAGCAACCCCGGGCGCTCAGGGAAATAGGAATGCCACGAGTACGTTTAGGAGTCAAAACATGCTCCCCCCATCACCCCACCGGCGACAAACCCGACGAGTAGAACGCTTCCGATTGAACCAAGCTTCGATTTGTTTGACATGGTTCACCCCTCAACGAAGTAGGCGTTTCATAATCAAATTATGCATAAGAAGCAAATTAGGGCAAGGGATTGTGCGAAACAGGTCGAGGGAATCGTTTGGTTATTCCCAAGTGGGAATAACCGATTACGTTTCTCTCGTATGTATCAATACTCAATCCATAGTCCGTCGCCACTCAATTTATGACTTTTGACCACTCAATTTCAGGTATCCATCACTCAATAGGAGCAAAAACTCTTGACATTAATGCGATTCTTATGATCGAGGATGTAGCCGGGGACTGAGCTGCGAAGGTGACCGAGGCGGCGGTTGACCGCCTCGGTCGGCCTCCTAGGCATGAACGGTTGTCGTCACGCCTACAGCGTCAGTAGGGTTCGATCCACTCAGCTCCAGAACTCGGAGAGCTGCCCGGCAAGGGCTCTGCCTTGCTCGTAACCCGCCTGGGCCGCGGGCGGACGCAGCGACAGATCCATGGCATTGGCCCCGAACATGTGCTCGGAGTTGCTGCCCGGGAAAATCGTTTCGACTCGGCTGCCGCCTGCGCGTAGTTCGTCGACCTGCGTCGCCAGATGCGTGCCCCACTCCAGTGGTTGCAAAGATCTGCCACCGAAGGGGGAGAGCACCAGAACCCGTCCGTATCCGGCTGCCAGATCGGCGTTCTCGGCGTTGGAGCGGTAACCGCCGTCGAGGTACCGCTTGTCTCCGATCCTGTAGGGCAAGCCGCTGGAACAGCTGGCTGCGATGGCGTCCACCAAGTCGACCCCGCTATGGCGGTCGAACGTGACCGATTCTCCGGTACGGGCATCGACCGCCGTGATGAGCACCGCTCGTTCCGGCCAGTGCTGGTTGGGTAGCCGGGTGGCGACGGTACTGCGCCATTGTGTTGACCAGGAGCCATCCGACGCCGCATCCATTTCGAGCGCTGCCTCGCCCAGTCGCCGGCGCATGTCGGCCGCGTTCTGGGCATCGGCGATGATCTTGTTGATCCGCTCCAGATGGTTCATCACCGGCCTGGCCGGTGCGCGTCCCTGTCCGGACCCGACCGGAAGGGACCGTTGCTGTGGGGCAGCGTCAAGGATGTTGGCGAATAGCTCGGTTGGGGTCGCGCCAGCAATCTGCGCCGCGGCCGTCGATCCGGCCGAGGTGCCGATGGTCAGGTCGGCGTCGGTCACATCGAGCCCGGCATCAAAGAGGCCGGCCATGACGCCGATCAGCCAGGCATTGCCTGTCGATCCGCCGCCGCCGAGGACCAGCGCCTGCTCGGGGGAGTGCAAAGGTAAAAAAGGTGTTGTGTTCATGGGAGTCGCCTTTCGCGAATTGCCTGTTTGGCGCTCCCGGTGGCGACTAAGTCAGTCGCGCGATCGTGGACTGCAGGGGAGCACCCATTGCGGATACTGCGTTCATGGGACTCACCTCCTGCTGATAGATCACGATCGCCGCAACGCTAGCACGCCCGCGACGCGGTGCGCAATCGTCGTCGGCACGTCAGTTCCAATGAATCCGCAGTAGGCCGCTTTCCCGAAATCTCACTGTTCGACGTAACCTTTTGGCCCGTCGCGGACAATACAGTGCATGGGGAACGTTGAATCTGATGAGCGGCCGCTCTGGGCGGAAAGCCTACAGGGCAACGGCGACGCTTTTGGGAAATTGTTCGACCGATACCGTGAGAGAGTCTTCCGTCACGCCTATCGGTTGACTGCCGACCGTCACGATGCTGAAGATGTTCTTGCCGCAGCGTTCCTGGAATTGTGGCGGAAGAGGCACCGGGTGCGCATCGTCGATGGTTCAGTTCTTCCATGGCTGCTTGTGACCACTACCAACGCGGCCAGGAACACGGCGAGATCTACCGCTCGGTACCGAAAGCTCTTGGCGTCAATCGAGCGAACACCGGAGCCCGCTGAGTCCAGTGAGGCGGCGTACTTGCAGAAGACCATCTCCGGGGATGCAGCCAAAGCCTTGGGAACGCTCGGCAAAGTCGATTTGCAACTGGTCAGTCTGGTGATTTTCGAGGGGTACTCGGTTGTTGCCGCTGCAGGGATCCTGAAAATGACTCCTGGGACCGCCAAAGTTCGGATGCACCGGGCGCGTCAGCGGATGAAAAGTGCGATCACCGGACCAGTTGATGCGAAATCCATTCCAGCTTTCGAAGGAGGCAAACGATGAACGGACTCCCTCTGGACGAGACGTTCAGCAAAGCATTGCGTGCAGAACTGGTTTGCCGAGTGCGGACTGCATCCCCCGTCCGCTCGCGGAAACGAATGCGGCGGCTGTGGATCGGGGGAGTCGCGTTGGCTGGCGCAGGAGTCCTGGGCGGCGTCGGTGCTGCGGCCGCCGGATTCCTCACAATTCCCGGCGGCGACCGCATCACCACGCTCGCCCCTGCCGTGACCGAAACGCACACCGGAACGGCATCCGTGACACTTGGCGTTCCACCGGTCGGAGCCAATGCAGTTGGGCTGGAGCTAACCTGCCTGACGCCGGGAAGATTTGAATACGAAGACGGAGCAAGCAGCACTTGCGCGGCCCCCGACGTCGGAACAAGCGCCAGCCGGTCCGGCTACACGATCAAGCTCATTCCCGGCCAACGCAGCGTGACGATCAAGACAGCTCCGGCAAACAGTTGGCGCCTCACAGCCAAATACATTAAGCGGGAAGCAACAGCGTGGGGCGTGAACCTTGGCGGGAATACGTTCGGTGCTGAGAACCAGAACGGCAGTCCTGACCTTGTTGCCGTGATGGCAAGCAATGGTCAGTCCGGGTACGCCTACAAAACGGACCTCGACGAAGCCGACGGGACGGCGGCAATGAAGACCTTCAAGAGCCCGGAGGATGCACTCGCCTGGCAAGAGGCCCGACGCGGAAAGTCATTTCCCGTACCTGTTTACGAGTCCGACGGCAAGACCATCATCGGGGAATTCGTGATCAGGTGAAGGCATCCATCGGGTCCCATGGCGGCGTCGGCATCAGGCGGATTCCCTAACCCTCCACAGGGAAGGCCACGCCTTCGCCCACCACTCGGAGGCACAGTTCCGTGCCGGGCCTGGTAATGGAAGCGTTCCAGTGGCGGATGGTGATGACCTCGCCGCCTCCCGGGTAGGTCCGGGTTGCACCCTCGGTGGCAACGCGCGGAGCGAGCTTGATCCGCACCGTGGTCTCGGGGCCGAAGTAGTCGGTGTCGACAACCACACCGCGGATGGGACCGTCGGGAGCGATCCGGATCTGTTCCGGGCGGAGCATCAATTGCACGAGGCCCTGCGCCGGGGGACGGCGTACGGGTATGCCGCCCAGGGAACACGTGGCCAGGGAGCCTTCCATCCACGCGTCCAGGATGACGGCATCACCGAGGAATTCGGCCGTTGCCCGGTCTGCGGGACGCGTGTACACAACGAACGGATTGCCGATCTGCGCCAGCTTGCCGCCGCGCATGATCGCCACCTGATCCGCGAAGGACAGGGCCTCGGCTTGATCGTGCGTCACCAGGATGGTGGTGACTCCGGCTTCGTTCAGGACCTTCGCCACGGCCCGCCGGGTGGCGACGCGGAGGCCGGCGTCGAGCGCGGAGAAGGGCTCGTCGAGCAGCATGAGTTGCGGTTCGCGGGCCAGGGCGCGGGCGAGTGCCACCCGTTGCTGCTGGCCTCCCGAGAGCTGGTGGGGCCGCCTCTTGGCCATGTCCGCATCGAGGGAAACCATGTCGAGCAGCTCCTGGACGCGCGTCTTCACGGCGCGGCGGCCGCCGTCGAGCGCTGATTTGTCCAGCCCGAACGCGATGTTCTGCCCCACCGTCAGGTGCGGGAAGAGCGCGCCGTCCTGGGCAACATAGCCGACGTGCCGCTTGTGGGCGGGCACCCAGATCCCGTTTCCGGCTACCGTGTTTCCGCTGAGGCTGATGGATCCGGTGTCCGGGTGTTCGAAGCCGGCGATGAGGCGCAACAAAGTGGTCTTGCCGGAACCGGAAGGCCCGACGATGGCGGTTGTTCCGCCCTTGGCCACGGAGAGGTTCACGCCCTTCAGCACGGCCTGGGATCCGAAGTTCTTGGTGACCTCGGCGATGTCCAGGTGCGTGTTGGTGGTGGGAGCCACCGAAGCCGCTACGCGGGGTGACGGAAGCCTTGAGGGGGATTGTTCGGTCACTGTCCGGCTACTTTCTTGGACTGTTGGAAAAGCAAGTAGGTCATGGGGGCAGACAACAGGATCATGAGCAGGGCGTAGGGTGCCGCGCCCGAATAGTCGATCTCGCTGCTCTTGCTCCAGAATTCGGTGGCCAGGGTGTGCGTGCCGTTCGGGGATAGCAGCAGTGTTGCCGTCAGCTCGTTGACGATGGCGAGGAACACCAGCGCGGCACCGCCGGCGGCGGCCGGAGCGGTGAGGCGCAGCGTCACTTTCAGGAAGGACACCAGCGGGGCCTTGCCGAGCGATTGCGCGGCCTCGTCGAGTTCCTTTGGAGCCTGGGCCAGTCCGGAGCGGATGTTGACCAGGGCCCGCGGCAGGAACAGCAGCACATAGGCAGCAATCAGGACCCCGGAGGTCTGGTACACGCCCGGGACCATTCGGATGCTCACGGTCACAAAGGCCAGGCCCACCACGATGCCGGGAAGGGAGCTGGTGACGTAATTGGAGAGTTCAAGCATCTTGCTGAACCAACTCGGGTGCCGCACGGCCAGATAGGCCATGGGGAAGCCGACGACGATTGTCGCCGCGGCGCCTACAATGCCATAAGCGAGGGTCTGGAGCAGCGCCGGAAGGAATTCGTCGGCTGACCAGACGCGGGCGCCACCGGCCACCACCCAGCGCAGGACAAAAAAGATCGGCAATCCGAAGGCCAAAACGGTGAGGGCAAGCAGGGCGAGCTGGGACGGAATCTGGTAGTGGTGCAGGGGAAGCTTGGTTGGCTTGGCCTGGGCGCCGGAACCGATGCGGGCGTAGCGCGCGTTACCGCGGCTCCTGACTTCGGCCAAGAGCAGGATGAGGCAGAAGAAGACCAGGACGCTTGCCAACATGTTTCCGGCTGTGCCGTTGAACGTGGATTGGAACTGGGTCATGATCGCGGTGGTGAACGTGTCGAAGCGGATCATCGCGAACGCGCCGTATTCAGCCAGCAGGTGCAGCGACACCAGGAGCGCGCCACCAGTCATGGCGATCCGTAGTTGTGGCAGGACAACCCGGAAGAAGATGGCCCATGGCCCCAAACCGAGGGAGGCCGCGGACTGCTCAATCGCGGGGTCGAGACGCCCCAGCGTCGCCGCCGCGGGAATGTAGACGAGCGGGAAATAGGACAGGGTGGCGATGAGTACGCCGGACCAGATGCCCTCCAGCGAGGGGACTGCGGTCACCCACGCATAGCTGTTGACGAACGCCGGGATGGCCAGCGGGGCTGCCAGGGCCACGGCCCACCAGCGATGCCCCCGCAGCTTGGTCCGCTCCACGAGCCACGCGCCACCGACTCCCAACACCAGGCATATGGGGACCGTGAAGACCACCAGCATGACGGTGTTGAGGAGCAGTTCGCCAACGCGCGGCCGGAAGATGAGCCCGACGGCGGTGTCCCACCCGGTCGCGGCCGTCATGTAAGCGACGTACCCGAGCGGGATGAGCGAAAACAGTGCGATCAGCACGGCCAGGAGAGATATTGCAGAAACGCCGAAAGGCGGGCGGGGGCGCTTGCCCCTGCCCGCCGTCGTCGTGCTCGCCGAAGCCTCGGGAACTTCCGGGGAGATGCGGGCCGATAGATCAGTGGTCACAGAATTACAGCAGTCCTGCCTTGGTCATCAGGTCGGTGACCTTTGCGGAGTTCAATTTGGCCGGATCCACTGTGGGAGCTTGCAGATCCTTGATGGGAACGAGTTTAGCGTTCGAGTCCACGTTGGAAGCGATGGCGTATTCGTAGGAGGTGCCGTTCTTGAGGACTTCCTGGCCCTGCTTGCCGGTAATGAACTTGATGAAGGCCTGGGCAGCTGCGGAGTTCTTGGAGGATTTCAGCACGCCGCCGCCGGAGACGGACAGGAAGGCGCCCGGGTCCTGGTTCTTGAAGAAGTACGGGGTGACCTTGTTGGAGTTCTCGCCGGTCTTGGCCTGATCGCCGTAGTAGTAATAGTGGTAGATCAACGCGGCGTCGACTTCGCCGGCGTTGACTGCCTTCATGGCAGTGCTGTTGCCCTTGTATGCCTTGAAGTTGTCCTTCATGCCCTTGAGCCACTCCGTGGTGGCGGCCTCGCCCTTTTGCTCAAGGAGTGCCGCAACGATGGCCTGGAAGTCAGCGCCCGACGGCGAAGCGGCCCACCGGCCCTTCCACTCCGGCTTGGCCAGGTCCAGCATCGACTTGGGCAGCTTGTCGTCGCTGATCTTCGTCTTGTCGTACACCAGGACGGTGGAGCGGGCGGCGATGCCTGTCCACTTGTTCGTGGACGGACGGTACGCGGCCGGGACCTGGTCCACTGTGGCCTTGTCGATGTCGGCGAAGAGGCCGGCGTTCTCAACCTGGGCCATGGCGGGGGAGTTCTCCGTGAGGAAGACGTCGGCCGGGGACGCCGCGCCTTCCTGGACGATCTGGTTGGAGAGCTCGGTGTCGGAACCCTGGCGGATGGTGACCTTGACGCCGGTCTGCTTGGTGAACGCGTCCACCCACTCTTTGGTCAGGGTGTCGTGCTGGGCGTTGTAGACGGTGATTTCGCCGGCCACTTTAGTGTCGGCGGAAGCGGAAGCGGAGTCTGTGGCTGCGGAGGAGGCGGTGCCGTTGCCGCAAGCAGTCAGGCTGAGGGCTGCAGTGGCGGCGAGTGCGATGCCGGCCAGCGCATTTGCGCGGATCTTCATGAGGGCTTCTTTCTGCGAGCAAATCCGAGGGAGCCCGGGGGAAGGAAATGCGGGCTCACAGCTTGAAACTTTAGGTTAGCCATACCTAAATTTCCATCCAGAACGCCCCATCGTGACCGGAATCACATGTATTACGCAAGATTTACGTGACCTAATGCGCGAGTGGGGATGTGTCGTCGTTTGAGCGAGTGCCTTGCGGCAGTCGATAAGCTGGCTCCATGCCCGGTCTCGCCGAATTCCTGCCGACCTTCCTCGGCGTCGGCATCCTGATGGTGGCCACGTTGGCACTGCTCTTGGTGTTCCGGACCCCGCACCCTTTCGCGCCTGCACTAGCCATCCTCCGCGGAGCCTTTCAGCTTGCCGCGATCAGCTTTGTGCTGGGCGGTGTGATCACCAGCCCGCTGTGGGTGGCCGTCGCACTTCTCGTGATGTTCGCAGTAGCCGCGATGAGTGCCACGCGACGCATTGGCTGGAGCCTGCCCCATTTGGGCCTGGTCAGCGGCTCTATGGCTGCTGGCATCGGAATAACGCTCGCCGTCATTTTCGCGACGGGAGCCATCGCGTTCACCCCCCGCTACGCGCTCGCGATCGGCGGGATCGTCATTGGCAACGGCATGACCATCGCGGTCCTGGCCGGCCGGCGCTTCAAGGAATCCGTTTACGAGCACTGGGAGGAAGTTGAGGGTTGGCTCGCGCTCGGCGCCACCCCGAGGCAGGCAACCCTTGATCTTGCCCGGCGGACCGTGTATTCGGCCCTGATCCCGTCAACCGATCAAACCAAGACGACAGGACTTGTCACCCTGCCCGGCGCCTTCGTCGGGGCCATCTTTGGTGGGGTTTCTCCCTTTGAGGCAGGCCGCTTCCAGATAGTAGTGCTCGCGGCAATCATGGCGGCAGGTTCCATTACCGCCGTCATGATCATCGGAATCCTCGCTCCGGTACGCGTGCGTCCGGCCACACTGCGCTGACACTGCCTAACGGGAGCCTGCCGCCGGCCGACAGTAGGAACTGAACCGCCATCCTACAAGCGCCCCCCTACCTAAAGCAGAAACGGCCCATGATCGTTGTCACCCGCCTGAACGGCACCCGCTTTGCCGTGAATCCGGACATCATTGAACGGATCCACGAAAGCCCGGACACCCATCTGGTGACGCTCGACGGCGCTACGTACGTTGTGCGGGAAAGCCTCGCGGAGGTCGTGGAACTGATTGCGAATTACCGGGCCTATATTCTTCGGCGGGCACAGGATCTCCCCACCGTGACGGGCTATCCCTTGAGCCTCGTGCGCACACCGGACCCGGACGGAAGGTAAGCCATGGATCCCTCAACAATAATCGGCCTGTTCCTGGCCTTCGGCTCGGTGGTCGCCATGGTGACCCTCGAAGACGCCAACCTCATGGCCCTCTTGCTTCCCGCGCCCATGGTCCTGGTTTTCGGAGCCACCCTGGCCGTAGGCCTGGCCGGGAACACGTTCCGCGATACCGTGCGGGCGTTCAAGGACCTCCCCAAGGCGTTCAAGGGAAAGACGGACAAGCCGCAGGACAGCATCGACCAGCTGATCGGCTTTGCCGAGAAGGCGCGGAGCGAGGGTCTTCTCTCGCTTGAAGAGGCGGCTGTGGACGAGAAAGATCCGTTCGTGGCCCGGGCCCTCCAGAACATCGCCGACGGCACCGATGCCGAAGAATTGCGCATCCTCATGGAGGACGAGATCGATTCCAAGATGCGCAGCGACCACGTCTCCGCCAAATTCTTCGCGAGCTTGGGCGGCTACGCGCCGACCATCGGCATTATCGGCACCGTGGTATCGCTGACTCACGTCCTTGAAAACCTCTCCTCGCCCGATCATCTGGGACCAATGATCGCCTCCGCTTTCGTGGCCACCCTCTGGGGTTTGTTGTCCGCGAACTTCATCTGGCTGCCGTTCGGCTCGCGGCTCAAGCGACTGTCCGAGCTCGAAATCGAACGCATGACCCTCCTGATGGAGGGCATGCTGGCGGTGCAGAACGGTACCCAGCCCCTCCTGCTCGCCGAACGGCTCCGCGCCATGGTTCCCCCGGACCGGCTCGGCAAGGCGAAATCCGCAAAGAAGAGCGACGACGACGAAGCCCGCCCCGGCAAATTCGCTTCGTCCAAGGCCGCATGAGGTCCCGGCGCCGCCGCGGTTCACCTCCGGCGGAAGAACACGTCGACGAACGCTGGATGGCTTCCTACATGGACATGGTCACGGTGCTCATGTGCATGTTCATCGTGCTCTTCGCAATGTCCACCGTGGACCAGGCCAAATTCGACAAACTCCGCAATTCGCTCGCCACGGGGTTCGGCACGGTGGTCAGCCAGAAGGTGGACACCGCCACCGGGACCGTCGTTCCGCCGGAATACACCAGCGCCGACGCCCAGGGATTCTCCAACTTGGACCTCGCACTCAAGGAAGCGGCCCGGCTCACCGCTTTGCGCGACGACATGAAGTCCAAGCTCGACGCCGCGGGGCTGGGGGCCAATGTGCAGTTCCAGATCAACGAACGCGGACTCACCGTGAAGCTCGTAGGATCGCAGACCTTCTTCGAACCCGACCGGCCGGAACTCACGCCCCGCGCGAGCCAGGTCCTTGGAATGATCGCCCCGACCATGGCGAAGGCGGCCCTTGAAATCATGGTGGAAGGGCACGCAGCCAACGGAGTCACCTCATACCCCTCCACGTGGGAGCTTTCTTCTGCGCGCTCCGTCAACGTCCTCAGGTACCTCGTCGACCATGGAGGCATTTCGGCTGGGCACATCGGCGCCGTTGCGTTCGGATCCGCCAGGCAGGTCAACGATGATTCCACCGAGGCGCTGATGGAACTCAACCGCAGGGTCGACGTCGTCGTCCTCTCGGACCAGCCCGAAGTGGTCCGCGCCCTGATCCCCGAGGCGCTCAAGGCGAGGGCCGGCGGCCAATAGCGGCCGGTGTGCTTGTCGCGGCCGGTCACGGGACGGCGTCGGGCACCATGGAAGTGACGAACGTGCCGAGGTACGCTCATGGCATGACCCCGGAAGACATCGCCCGGCTCACGTACTTGCGCAAGGCCCGCGACCTTATCGACCGCGAGTACGCCAAGCCCCTCGACGTACCCACCATGGCCAGCCATGCGTTCATGTCGCCGGCGCACTTCTCGCGGCAGTTCCGGGTCGCCTATGGCGAGACCCCCTACAACTACCTCATGACCCGCCGGATAGAGCGCGCGATGGCGCTCCTGCGCGGCGGAATGAGCGTGACCGACGCATGCATGGAAGTCGGTTGTACGTCACTTGGCTCATTCAGCTCGCGGTTCACTGAGCTCGTCGGGGTGCCGCCGAGCACATACCGCGCCCGCGAGCACCTGGCCGTGGCTGCCATGCCCGCGTGCGTGGCGAAGATCCGCACGCGGCCCAGCCGGAACGAAGCGAACAAGCGCCGGGAAGCGCTTGCGGTCGCCGCAGACTGACTCAGGCCGTAGCCGGCCACCACACAGCAGAGGTTCCGCCCCAGTGGGGCGGGACCTCTGCTGCGTCCGGGACGTCCACTAACCCAGGCAGGGCGCCACCGGAAATACGGGTCACATTTGATTTGCGGAAGTTACATGCCGTCACTGCCGCATTTGAGGATTATTCTGGAGCCATGCCAAATATTCGAGTATCTGAAGCAGCCCGATTCCTGGGCGTCAGCGACGACACCGTCCGGCGCTGGACCGAGAACGGCATCCTGACCCCGGTCAAGGATGATTCAGGCCGGCTAGCCGTGGATGGGCTGGAACTTGCCCACGTCGCGCGGGACCAGGCCCAGCTGCCCGAGGATCCAACCCGGGTGGGCCGCTCGGCGCGCAACCGCTTTGTCGGCCTGGTCACTGGCATCACGGCCGACAAGGTCATGGCACAAGTGGAACTGCAATGCGGTCCCTTCCGTGTCGTTTCCCTCATGAGCAGCGAGGCGGTCCGCGAGCTCGGGCTCGAACTCGGCTCGGTCGCCACAGCCGTGGTCAAGGCCACCACAGTCATCATCGAAACACCCCAAGGAAAGAGCACCATATGAGGATCATCCCCAAACCTTTCGCCGCGGTGCTCGTTGCCGGCGCCCTCGCGGCCAGCATGACCGGATGCGGTTCAAGCACTCCCGCCGGCACCGCAAACAGCGGATCCGCCAGCGCAAGCGAAACACCAAAGCTCTCCGGTACGGTGACGGTCTACGCGGCTGCCTCGCTGAAAGCAACGTTCACCAAGCTGGCCAGCGAATTCGAAGCTGCGAACCCGGGTACAAAAGTGGCACTGAGCTTCGCCGGGTCTTCTGACCTCGTCACCCAGATCACCCAGGGCGCTCCGGCGGACGTCTTTGCCTCGGCCGACACGAAGAACATGGGCAAGCTTTCCGACGCTAAGCTGCTTGACGGAACGGCCAAGAACTTCGCCACCAACGTCCTGACCATCGCCGTCCCGCCGTCCAACCCGGCGTCGATCAGTTCCTTCGCGGACCTCGCCAAGCCGGGTGTCAAGGTGGTCGTCTGCGCCAGCCAGGTACCCTGCGGCTCCGCCGCCCAAACCATCGAAAAGGCCACTGGCACAACCCTGAAGCCCGTCAGTGAAGAGTCTTCCGTGACTGACGTCCTGGGCAAGGTCGCCTCAGGGGAGGCCGACGCCGGACTCGTCTACGTCACCGACGTCAAGGGCGCGGGGGACAAGGTCAAGGGCATCACTTTCCCGGAGTCGGACAAGGCCGTCAACACCTACCCGATCGGTACCGTCGGCACCAGCAAGAACAAGGACCTGGCTGCCGCGTTCATCGCGTTGGTGACGGGAAACGAAGGCAAGAAGGTGCTCGGCAACGCCGGCTTCGGAACGCCTTAACCCACCGGAAAGAAGCGAGCAGGATTCGAGAAGCGCAGCTCAACGCCCCGGACTAACGTCGTTGCCATGACTATTTCACTGCAGTACTCACATATCACTGTCAACGATCCCGACGAAGCCCTCACCTTCTACCGGGACGCCCTCGGCCTCGACGTGCTCAACGACGTCGCGCAAGGCGGATTCCGGTGGGTGACGCTCGGCAGCGCGGACCAGCCGGGTGTTGAAATCGTGCTTTCCGAACCGCACGCTGGCCGGTCCAAGGCCGACGGCGACTCCCTTCAGGAGCTGCTCACCAAGGGCGTCCTGGGGCCGATCGTCTTCCGCTCCGACGACGTCGACACGCTCTTCGAGAAGGTCCGGGCTTCCGGCGCGGAGGTCATGCAGGAGCCGATCGACCAGCCGTGGGGTCCCCGCGATTGCGCCTTCCGCGATCCTTCGGGCAACATGGTGAGGATCAACCAGGCGCCGGCCGCGTAGCTTGCGCCTGAGTTCCTGGGTGTGGCCCCGGGCCACACCCAGGAAGTCACCGAAAAACTAGTCCCTTACGCCCGCACTTTCCTTGCCGATAGTGGCAACCGTGAGTGAACAGGAAGATCAATCGGCGGTACGGCAGCGCACCGTGGACGTCTATGACTTCCGCAGGCCCACCACCTTGCCGCGCCAGCACAGCCGTGTCCTGGAAGTCGCCTTCGAGACGTTCGCCCGCCAATGGGGGACACAGCTCACGGCCAAGGTCCGCGTGAAGTCCACCGCGACCCTGGAACAGCTCATCATGCAGAGCTACGACGAATATGCCGCTTCCCTCCCTTCGGTCACCTCGATGGTCCTGTGCCGCATTGAGGGCAGCGAGTCGCGCCTGGTCATGCAGTTTCCTGCCACGGCGGCATTGTCCTGGGTCACCCGAATGTTGGGTGGGGCCAGCGAGACGGCGGTCCCGGATCGTAAGTTCACCCAGATCGAGCAGGCCCTCATCAGCCGCATGGTGGAAGACGGACTGGAGGACCTGAGCTATTCGCTTGGCGCCCTGCTGACCACCCCTGTGCGCATGGACGTTATCCAGTACAACTCCCAGTTCGCCCAAGCTGCGGCTCCGGCAGAGCTCATGATCGTGGCCTCCTTCACCGTGAAGGTGGGCGAAAGCCTTGCCGCAGCCAGCCTCGCGATTCCCGCCGACATCCTCCTTTCCGGGCTCGGTGACGTGAATCCCACTGTCCACAGCCGCGACGCCGAGGCACTGGTCCGCGCCCAGGTCACCCAGGTGCCGGTGGACGTCGCCATCCAGTTGAGCCCCACTCCGGTGACGCCCGCGCAGATCCTGGGCCTCGCCGTCGGGGACGTCATTCCGCTGCCGCACCTGGAGAACCGGCCGTTCGACGTCGCCATCAACGGCACCCGCCTGGCCACCGCAGCACCGGCCCGCAACGGCTCCCGTGCAGCCGCCGTCATCGTCACAATCGAGGAGAACCAGCGATGAGCATCACCCTGACCCTGCACGAGTCCGCGGCCGAGCGTTTGGCGATGCAGCTGCCCACTCCTGCCACGCTGCACGTCTCAGGCATCGTCCCGCCCCAAGCCGCTGCGCCATATGCACCCCTCGCAATCACGGCCACTTTCGTGGGCGCCGTGACCGCGGACTTCGCGCTCATCCTCACGGACCGTTCCTTCCTGGCCGCTGCCGGCGGCACCCAGCAAGGACACTCCGCGGTTGTGTCGGCCATTGACGTCCTGCGTCCGGCGATGGAACAAGCAGCCGAGGCGTTCGACGCCGGCGTGCTGGGGGAGTTGCGCGAAGAAGACGCCGCCGGGCTGCTGTCCGACTCCGAAACCGCTGTTTTTGAATTGCGCCAATCTCCCGCGTCCGGCGGCGGGCAGGCATTCGGCTGGTTCGCCGTCAGGGTCCGCGAACACGGGACCGTGCAGGACGCGGCTGCCGCACGGAACGCCCAGGCGGGTGCCGTTTCGTCACGCCTTGGATTGATCAGCAACGTCGAAATGGCGCTCACCGTGGAAATCGGCCGCACCCGCATGTCCGTGCGCGACGCCCTCGCCCTGGAACCGGGCAAAGTGATCGAACTGGACCGCTCGGCCGGTGCGCCTGCGGACGTCCTCCTCAACGGACGGCTGATCGCCCACGGTGAAGTGGTCGTCGTGGACCAGGACTATGCAGTGCGCATTACCCGCATCCTGGACGTCGCCGAGGGAATCTACTAGATGGATTCGCTCATCCTCGGGCTGCGCGTGCTCGTGGCCTTGGGTGCGGTGCTGGGGCTCATTTGGGTCCTGCAGCGCCGCCTTCTCAAAGGAAAGGCCAAGGGCCGACGCCGGGCCAACACCACGCTGACGGTGGTCAGTCGGCAGAGTGTCGGACAAAAGGCCTCCGTAGTGGTGGTCGACGCTGGCGACAAGCGCTTCCTTTTGGGTGTCACCGAGCACGCCATCAACGTCCTGCACAGCAGCGACGTCCCCGTGGAGGTTCCGGAGACCGCTCCTGCGCCCGAGAGTTTCGCCGACATCTTCCGCGACGCCGGTGGCGCGTCACTTGCGGACAACGGGCCACAAGCCGGTGCATTTCAAGGCAGTGCACCCCAAACCGCTGCACTCCAAGGCAGTAGACTCACACGCCGCAGCGAGATCCACCGCCGCAGCGAACTGGACAAACCACAACCAATGCACGGTTCCATCCTTGCCGGTTCCACCTGGCGGCAGGCCGCCGAGGCCATCAGGGGACGCCGGAATTGATTCTGACCCTTGGGCCTGCCGATGCCCGCCGCACCGGCAGGACATTGCTTGCAGTGCGCAGGACGCTTCCCGCCGTGCTCTGCATTCTATTGCTGACGGCGTTTTTCCTGTGGTTGGGCGCGTCCGCTGGCCACGCGGCACCGGTCACCCCCACACCACCAACGGCGCCCGTACTTCCCACCGCGCCGGCGCAGCCGTCGAACGGCAACGTCAGCATCAACATCAATGGGCTGGACGGAAAGCCGTCCACTGCGGTAGTGACCCTGATCGGGATCACGCTGCTCTCCGTCGCTCCTGCCCTGCTTCTCATGATGACCTCTTTCACCAAGATCTTCGTGGTGCTGGCCATGACCCGAAACGCCTTGTCCCTCCCGTCCATCCCGCCCAACCAGGTACTGGCCGGGCTGGCGCTCTTCTTGTCCCTGTTCGTGATGTGGCCCGTGATCTCGGAGATCAACAACGTCGGGATCCAGCCCTACCTGAACGGAACGCTGGACTTCAACGGAGCCGTTTCGGCCGGATCCGCGCCGCTCCAGCACTTCATGGTGTCCCACACCCGGCAAGAAGACATTGCCCTCATGACCCGCGCGGCCAAACTGGACAATCCGGCCAATCCGCAATCGGTTCCGCTGCAGACCCTTATCCCGGCGTTCATGATCTCCGAGCTCCGGGCAGCGTTCATCATCGGTTTCGTCATTTTCATCCCGTTCCTGGTGATCGACCTTGTGGTCTCGGCCGCGCTGATGTCCATGGGCATGATGATGCTTCCGCCGGTGATGATCTCGCTGCCCTTCAAGATCCTGCTTTTCATCCTCGTGGACGGCTGGGGATTGGTGATCACCGCCCTGATCCAGAGCTATTCGAGCGGCTGATGAATACCAACGCAGTCCTGGACATTTGCCTTCAGGCCCTGATCCTCGCGGCCAAGCTGGCCGCGCCGGCCTTGGTGACCGCGCTCGTGGTGGGCCTCGCCATTTCCCTCCTGCAGTCCATCACCCAGCTTCAGGAAGCCACTCTCTCCTTCGTGCCCAAGGCAGTCGCCGTGGCGGTGGCCTTGGTGGTGTGCGGGCACTGGATGATCACTGAGGCCGTCTCCTTCACCAATGAGCTCTTTGCCCGGATACCCGCGCTGATCGGCGGAGCGTGAAGTGGAGCTGCCCTTCAACCAGTCCTGGCTTGAGGTCCTGTTGCTGGCCTCCGTCCGGATGACGGCGTTCCTGGTGGTGGCCCCGCCCTTCTCGCACCAAGCAATTCCGCTGCGCATCAAAGGCATGCTGGGCATCGGTTTGGGGCTGGCCGTTTCCCAACGTCTCTCCGATGGCTACACCTCCAAAGACACCGCTGGTTTCATCACGGCCGTGGTCCTTGAGCTCGTGACCGGACTGGTCCTTGGCTTCCTCGTTCTGCTCGTCTTCGCGGCCATCCAATCGGCCGGCAGCCTGATAGACCTCTTCAGCGGTTTCCAGATGGCCCAGGGCTTCGATCCCCAGATGATGATCAACGGCGCCCAATTCACCCGGTTGATGCAGATGGCCGCCCTGGCACTGCTTTTCGCCTCGGACGGCTACCAGCTGGTGATCGGCGGCCTGACCGGGAGTTTCACGGCGTTGCCGCTGGCCGGGGGAGTGGATCTGGCACAGCCTGTACACGCGATGATTTCCGCGGTCACGGGGATGTTCCTTTGCGCAGTGCAAATCGCCGGGCCGCTCCTGGTGGTGCTGGTACTAGCCGATATCGGGCTGGGGCTCCTCACCCGGGTGGCGCCCGCCCTGAATGCCTTCGCCCTGGGCTTCCCGCTCAAGGTCTTGATCACCTTGGGGCTCGCAGGGTTCCTGTTCCTGGCACTGCCGCGCCTCGTTGCCATGCTCGCCGAGCAGGCGGCGAACACACTGATGGGGGTGGGCTGATGTCGGATTCACAGGAGAAAACCGAGCAAGCCACTGACAAGCGGATGCGGGAAGTCCGGTCCAAAGGGCAGCTTTCCCGCTCGCAGGACCTCACAGCCTGGCTCGCCGTCGGATCCGCGGCAGCCATGATCCCGTCCACTATCGAGCGTGCCTCCAACGCTGCGGCGGACCAACTGTTCACCGTCCGCGGAGTCATCGCGAACCCCGATCCTGCCAAAGCCGTCGCGGCGCTCGAAGCCGGGTTCGGTTCCCTCGCCCAGGTGCTGGGGCCCTTGTTCGTGGTGGTCATGGTGGTAGTGCTGGCTGGATCCGCGCTGCAGGGCGGCATCCACTTCAAAAAGTTCCGCGCTGAGTTCGAACACTTCAACCTTCTCAGCGGCCTCAAGCGGATCTTCGGCGCCCAGGCACTGTGGGGCGGCCTGAAAGCGCTCCTGAAGACCTCCGTCGTCGGGCTTGTCCTCTACGCCGTTGTGCAGGGGCTCATCCCGGTGCTGCTCACCGCCGGGGGACTGCCGGTGTCCGGCATCCTTTCGGCAGCGGCCGGAGGCATAGGTTCGTTGATCCAGTTCGCCGTACTGGCGGGCCTTGTCCTTGCTGCCGCGGACATCTTCGTGGTCATGCGCCGCAACCGCAAGAAGACGCGCATGTCCAAGAAGGAAATCAAGGACGAAAACAAGAACAGCGACGGCGATCCTCTCATCAAGTCCCAGCGGCGCTCGCGCCAGTTGAGCATGAGCCGGAACCGCATGATCGGCGCGATCGCGGACGCCGACGTCGTGATCGTCAACCCGACGCACGTCGCCGTAGCACTGAAGTACGACGCCGGCAAAGCGGCACCACGCGTCGTGGCCAAGGGAGCGGGGGTGATCGCTGCCCGTATCAGGGAAGAGGCGGAGGCGAAGTCGGTCCCGATGGTCCAGGACATCCCTCTGGCGAGGGCGCTGCACTCGGCCTGCGAATTGGGCCAGGAAATCCCTGTCGAGCTCTACCGGGCCGTGGCTGGAGTCCTGGCGTTCGTCATGTCGCTCAAGGCCAGGGGAGCGGCACGCGGAATGCACCGCTTGCCGGGCGTGGCGGGAACCACGGCCGGAGCGCCCGCATGAGCCGGCACCGCAGCCCCCGAACCGCACGCAGCAACCACCCCACTCCGGACAGGACACAGCAATGAACAGATTCGCCAGGCTCACCGTGCCGGTGGGAATCGTGGGCATCGTACTGCTGCTGGTGGTTCCCGTGCCTGCGCCGCTGCTGGACTTCCTGATCGTCTGCAACATCCTGCTGGCCCTGTTGATCCTGCTCACCAGCATGTTCGTCAAGAAGCCCCTGGACTTCTCCGTCTTCCCGTCCTTGTTGCTCGTGGCCACGCTGTTCCGGCTAGGGCTCAACGTCGCGTCCACCCGGCTCGTGCTGGGGCAGGGATTCGCCGGACAAGTGATCGACGCTTTCGGCAAGGTCACCGTGGGTGGCTCCATGATCATCGGCGCCGTGGTGTTCCTGATCCTGGTGGTCATCCAGTTCGTGGTGGTCACCAAGGGCGCCGAACGCGTCGCCGAGGTGGGGGCAAGGTTCACGCTGGACGCCATGCCGGGCAAGCAGATGGCCATCGACGCCGACCTCAACGCCGGCCTTATCACTGACGCCCAGGCCCGCAAGCGCCGCGCAGAGGTGTCCGCGGAGGCCGACTTCTACGGCGCCATGGACGGTGCCTCGAAGTTCGTCAAGGGCGATGCGATCGCGGGCATCATCATTATCATCATCAACTTCGTTGGCGGCATTGCCATCGGCGTGCTGCAGCGCGGCATGAACGTGGGCGACGCGCTGAACTCCTACGGACTGCTGACCATGGGCGACGGGCTCGTCACCCAGATCCCTGCCCTCCTCATGGCCGTGTCCACGGGCATGATCGTCACCCGGTCCAACGCCGAAGAAGACATGGGCCGGACGGCCTCCTCTCAGCTCATGCAGTCGCCCAACGCCTTGCTTATCGCAGGATTGGCCGCAGTGGCCATGGCACTCATCCCCGGCATGCCCATCGTGCCCTTCCTGCTGGTGGGCGCTGCCCTGCTGTTCGGCTCGCGCCGCCTCGCGGCGCAGCAGAAGCAGCAGAGTGAGGCGGAGGACGCCCAGGAAGCAGCCACCCTGAGCTCCGAAGAAGACCCCAACGAGCGGCTCATGCAGGACATGCGGGTCCACCCCGTCGAGATCCTGTTGGCTCCGGACCTGGTCGACATGGTCTCGGGCGCCTCGGACGACCTCCTGGCCCGCGTCCGCTCCTTGCGCCACAAGATCGCCATGGAGTTGGGGATCGTGATTCCGCCCGTCCGCACGCGCGACAACGTCGAGTTGCCGCCGGCCACCTATGCCATCCGCATTGCCGGAGTGGAAGCCGGACGTGGCACGGCGCCGTCGGGCAAGTTGCTTGCCCTCGGCGATTACCTTGACGCACTGCCGGGCACCTCCACGGTGGAGCCGGTCTTCGGGCTGGCCGGAAAATGGATTCCCAGCGAGATGCGCCACAGCGCCGAAATGACGGGGGCAACTGTGATCGACCGGGTTTCCGTGCTGGTGACCCACTTGTCGTCGATCGTGTCCGCCAACGCCGCAAGGCTCCTCACCCGCGAGGACGTCAGGGTGCTGACGGAGGGCGTGCGCAAGCAGAGCCCCGCCGCCGTCGAGGAACTCATTCCCGGGCTCATGTCCTTGGCCGAGGTGCAGCGGGTGCTGCAGGGACTCCTCGAAGAACAGGTCCCCATCAACGATCTTCCCCGCATTTACGAAGCCCTTGCCCTCCGTGCCAAGGTTTCCACCGAGCCCGAGGCTTTGGTGGAAACCGCCCGGCAATCCCTGGGGCCCGCGCTTGCAGCCAAGTTCCTGGATGGCACGGTGCTCAATGTGATCATGATCGATCCGCTCCTGGAACAGTCCATGCTCGAAGACATGCGCCCGGCCGAAGGGGGTACCCAGATCGTCATGAGCCAAGCCCGACTGGATGCCGTCCTGGCCTCTGTGCAGTCTTCGGTTGAGGCCGCGGCAAATGCAGGACGGCAAGCTGTCCTGGTGTGCGCCCCGGCGTTGCGGCCCGCGGTCCGGCGGCTCGTGGCTGCTCCCGACGGCGGTGTTCCCGTGTTGTCCTACCGCGAAGTGACGTCCGCGAACCTCCAGATCGAAACCGTGGGGGTGGTCCGCCATGCCGAAGCAATACAAGCTTAAGGGCACGTCCCTGGAGGCCATCCGGGTGAAAGCCGAGCAGCAGTACGGCCCCGGAGCGCGGATCGTCTCCGCCGAGAAAGTCACTAATCCGGGGATCGCCGGGCTCTTCGCAGCCAATCGCTACGAGGCCACCATCGAAGTTCAGGCAGAGGGTTCCACCCAACTAGCTAGCAATAGTTGTCGTTTTGAGGGCTCAGAACGACAACAACTGCGAGCTAGTTGGGATGCCCAGGTTGCTGGGGAGGCGCACGCGTTGCAGGGGCCCGCGATCGCCGCGCTCCTGGAGCAAGCCGACGCGGCCGAGATGGACCTGCACCGGCCCGAGGCAGCTATTTCAACCGCCTCCCCGGATTTCGCGGGGATATTGGAGCAGTTGGGGAAGGAGTTCCAGGCGCCGGTCTCTGGACCGCAAACGCAAGGGATGCTGACCGCGTTGCCAGCCGCCGCCGTCGGGCACGCCGTTCCTATGCCCGTACCGGTGCCACTTGCCGGCGGCGGTAACCTCATCATCCTGCTTGGCCTCGGCGACGACGCCTTGGGACCAGCGCTGGAAATGTCCATCGCCGAGGGCGGTTCCGATGTCCGGACAGCCGGAGCGCTGACTGCCTTCGGGCACCTCCACGTGGCGGGGCGCCAGGGCGCGACGGCGGCGCGCGCCCAAGCTGTGCTCACCGGCCAAACCGTGCTGGTGGCGTATGGACTCGGCAGGCAAGGCGAAACCCTGAGGCACGCGGCGGGCATCGCAGCCCTCGCCGCAGACCAGTTGTGGCTGGTTGTTGACGCTGGGCGGAAAGCGGAAGACACGGCAGCTTGGGTCCGCGCCCTTTCCGCCGCTCTCGCCGCCGAACGTGTCCGTGTCGACGCCCTCGATGTTTTCGGCGCGTCGGAAACGGGAAGTCCCGAGACAGTCAACGGGCTCGGCCTTCCCATCGGGTGGGTGGACGGCAAGCCCGCCCGCGTTGCCGTGCTCGGAAAGGTAGATTGAGAGCATGCTGGTACTGACACGCAAGCCGGGCGAACAGATCATGATTGGTGAGGACATTGTCATCACCGTCATGGAAGGCCGCGGCGACGGCGTGCGGATCGGGATCGAGGCGCCCCGCGGGGTGTCCATTCAGCGTCGCGAAGTGGTTGAGGCGATCGCCGCGGCCAACCTCGCTGCTGCCCAGGCCGGCCCCGAAGCCGAGGAACTCGTTGCCGGGCTGCGTCCGCCTGTTCGGAAACCGAAGGCGGATTAGGCGCGCCAGGTGGGGAATGTTGGCTCAGACACCCAAGTTGTCCACAAGAATGCGATCTGACTGATTGCGATGAAGATTCGGACGATTGACGAGCGGGACATGAACTTGATCTGTGTCGATCCGTCTTTTCGAGTGATAGACGTCTGGCTCCACCCCAACAGTGGCGCTTGGGACAAATCGCAGGGTTTCGATATTTCGTCTGCCAGCCTCTTGGAAGTCCTTGAGTGGGCAAAATTGGACAGGCAATCGTGCAACTTTTCGGAGGTTGACGCCTTCGATGCAAACCCGAACTCGGGACAGCCAAGCTTTATTCTCTTGCACACTGTCGTCCACCGGTAGCCGTCCCTAGTCCAAGCCCAGGAACTCCTTGAGGAGCGGCAGTGAGCAATCCCTCGTCACGGCCAGGGCCCGTTCGATATTGGCGTTTTCCGCAAGCAGCATCACGTCATCCACGGTGCCAGCACACGCGACCGCTCCCGGCGCCGCCGGGGCTGCGTCGCCGGGCTGAGCGGAGCCAAGCGGCGGGTTCCGGGCCCCTTGCAGCCCCATCTGGAGAGCCTCGACGTTGGCGGCCGCGGTTGTTTCCACTTGCTTGAGCACCAAGACCAGCTCACGGTGGTGTTCCTGAAGCAGTTCCGGCCAGATTACGGGCGGGGCCACTGAAGCGATCATCGGCAGCGTGGCATTGGCCGACAAGCGCCATTCAATAGCCACGGCCGACGACTCGATGTTCCGGGCAAGGGTGTCGAACCGAAGGTTTTCCAGGACCTTTTCCACGTCAGCGGCAGTGAATTTCAACCAATGCCAGTTGCCTGCCCGAACGTGCAGCAACTGGGTTTCGAGCCGGTACAACAGCAGTTCCAGCTGTCTCCGCTCACGCCACAGCGTCGCCGAAAGCTCATCCGCCCCCACGGTTCCCCATTCCCCGGTTTGGCCTGCGAACATGAATCCGAGGCCTCTTTTGTATCTTTTTCATGAGCGTACACGCATTGTTATTTTTCAGATGGTATGTTCACTGAATACATGTCTGTTCCGTGTAATCTTCGGCACGCTGCATCGTCTCAGCAGCTCGCCCATGAAGCCCCTGGAATCAGGCTTGGCAACTCAATAAACAAGTCTCATGGGGGGACTAATTTTGAATCGCGAAGAACGCAACGAGCTGGTGCTGCAGCACTTGCCGCTCGTTGGCTATTTGGTGTCGGAGCTCTGCGCGAGAGCTTCTCATTTGTCGCGCGACGATTTCGCATCGGTAGGGTCCGTGGCGTTGATAACGTCCGCCGATTCCTTCGATCCGAACCTCGGAGTCCCCTTCGGCGCATTTGCGCGCCGCCGGATCGTCGGAGCCTTTGCGGACGAGATGCGGGCCAGCGACTGGGCCACGCGATCTGCGCGCAAACGCATCAAGGAAACCATGTCGGTCCAGGAGACGCTGTCCGGCGTCCTTGGCCGCACGCCTTCGGTGGCCGAAACCGCATCAGCCCTGGGTGTCGAACGCAGCGTGGTGGAAGCCGCCCTGGCCGATGCCGCACGGACGCTGTCGCCACTGGACGACGTCGTCGTGGACACTGTTGCCGCGGACACCATCTCCCCGGAGCACTCAGTCCTGGCCGATGAGCGCCTCAAGTACCTTCGCGCCGCCGTCGCAGCCCTGCCGGAAAAGATGCGGTACGTCGTCGAGGAGATCTACTTCGGGGGGCGGACCGTCAAGGAACTGGCCGAGGAACTCGGTTCCACGCACGCTGCGGTCTCACAACAGCGCGCCGAGGGCATCCGCCTCATGCGCGATGGGCTGTCCGCGCATTACGCGGACGATCCCGGGCAATCCTTCGAGCCCCAATCGCGCATTACTGCCCGACGCCGGCACGACTACCTCTCGACGCTTGCCACCGCTACCTTGGGCGGAATTACCCGTAGTTTCAGTTCGCCTGATGCTGCCTTGAACCGGGCTGTCTAGACTCAGCGACTCCTGTGCGGAGCCTCAATTACTCGCCCCACCGCAGGTTGAATAGTGCAAAGATCTCAACAATTGCCGGATCCTCTGGCGTGAGTGAATGGGTCTCAAGGTGACTCAGTTGAGGGCTGACGTGGTTTGGCTCGTCCGGTCGTTCGTAGATGGCCCAAAGAGTGTTGTCATCGCCCAGACGAGAATTGAAACTTATGCCGTTGAAATCGCCTAGACCCCAAACGAACTTTGAGACCGCCTGGGTGATGGGGCGCGCCTTCTGGTCCTTCAGCGTGGCTGCGTCGAAGTCGTCAAATCCTTGCTCGGCTGCCATTTGCTTGAAAACAGGACGCAGTGCGGCAATAGACGCCATTGACGTGATGACGCAGAAGTGGCCGGACAACGTGGCCCTGGAGGCGATCCGGGGCTCCAGCCAGCTGTAACTGACAGTCCCGGCAGGGCAGGTGGGATACATTGCGGCATCGAGCGGATCTTCTTGGATTTCGGCCAGTTCTGTGGACGTCCCTATCGAGGGGCGAAGACCTGCCAGGATTTCGGCGAGACATGCCTGGAGAGTAGCGCCGGCATACATCGTTCGGAATTCTCCGTCCGGGTCGTCCCATCTACCCTGGAACCGTCCATGTTCGGCCCAGCTCCAGTCGGACCATGCCCAGGGCTCTGGACGGAAACCGACGCGCCAAACCCTGCGTTCGATGAATTCTCCCTCCAGCAAGCCTCCAATCATGCTGCTGATGGGGATGAAAACGCCCTCGCGGCGGCTAACACCCTGATCCTGGATTCTTCAGGAGGCCCCTCCCGCAGCACCATGGCAGGGGAATGATCCTCCAGGTAGGGGTTCATCCCTTGGAACCAGGCCTGGATGACTGTGGCGGAGTCTACCTCGCGAAGCGTACCGGCGATCTGATAGGCATCGCGGAGCCTCTGCTCTACGGCAGCCGAGGGCTTGCGTGGATCTTCTGGGTCAGCCCATTGTCGGACTGCACGCGTTTCCTTGACTGATCCAAGGTAAGCAACAAGTCGGGCCCCGAGAATGTCCCTGAGGGCCTGAATCAGTTCAGGCACCTCCATGTTCATGGCGTCGAAGTGGGCGCGCAGGCCAATGCGCGGCCCTGCTGGATTGCTCATTCCACCATAATCGCGCCGAAGCGAAATAAAAACAAGGGGATCACACGTCTTTTCCAGTGATATCACAAACAAATCACACTGCAAATCGCAGGCTCGATCCGCGCCGACTGCCTACTTTGCGGTCGGCACGCGGCGGAGCACGACGGCGGCAAGGACTGCCGCTCCGGCCATCAGTATCAGCCCGATCGCTGCCGTGATGTGGACGCCCGATTCAAAGGCGGCACGCGCGGCGGTGGCCAGGGCGTCACCCAATGGCTGGGGCAGTGCGGCCGCGGTGTCCACGGCTCCGGCGAGCGTCTCCCGCGAGCGTTCGGCTGCATGGCCGGACAATTCGCCTGGAAGCAGCAAGTGGTGTTGGTAGGACGCTGTCAGGATGGAGCCAAGGACGGCTGTGCCCAGCAATGAACCGAGCTCGTAACCCGTTTCGGAGATCGCCGATGCAGCGCCCGCCTTGTCGGCAGGAACCGCGCCGAGGATCAGGTCGTTGGAGATGGTCTCCGCCGAGCCAACCCCTATGGCCAGCAGTAGGAGTGCCGTCAAAAGGTACCCCGGACCCTGGCTGTGGTTGCCCAGGGCGGCCACGAGGTATCCCACTGCGCTCAGCGCCAAGCCCGATGCCACCACCAGGCCCGGGCGGATCCGCTTGACCAGCGGAACCACCACCAGGCCCGCCACGATGGTGGCCAGCAATGCCGGAACCATCGAGATCCCCGCCTGCATGGGGGATTGGCCTTCCACGAGCTGCAAGTGCTGCGCGAAGAAGTAAATGAAGCCGGTCATTGAGAACAGGGACAAGACGTTGGCCGTGATGGCCGTGCTGAAGACCTTGTTCCGGAAAAGCCGTACGTCCAACATGGGCGATGCCAAAGAGCCTTGCCTCCGGACGAAGACGATTCCCATGGCCAGGCCGAACGCCATGAAGGCCGCGGGTCCAGGGCCAAAACCGTGCACGGCGGCCTCTTTGATGCCATAAACCACGGGGGCCATGGTCAGGATGGACAGCACGACGCTGGGAACGTCCGGCTTGCCCGGGTTGTGATCCTTGGACTCGGGAATGAGGGAGGGGCCAAAGGCGAGCAGGGGCAGCAACAATGGCACCGCAACCAGGAACACGGCACCCCACCAGAAGTGCTCCACGAGCCAGCCGCCGAAGATCGGCCCGAGGGCGGCGCCGCCGGAGAATCCTGCGGCCCACACTGCCACGGCGAGCCGGCGGCGGTTCGGGTCCGGGAAGATGTTGCGGATCAAGGACAACGTGGACGGCATGAGCATGGCTCCGAAGACGCCCATGCTGGCACGTCCGGCGATGAGCCATTCCGCCGACGGCGCGAAGGCGGTGGCCGCGGAAACGGCGGCGAAGCCCGTGCTGCCGATCAACAGCAAGCGGCGGCGGCCGATCCGGTCTCCCAGGTTTCCCATGGACACCAACAGGGCTGCGAGAACCAGCGGGTACGCATCGACGACCCACAGAAGCTGCACGCCCCCGACTTCCAGCGAACGGGCGATTTGCGGCAGGGCAAATGTCAGCGCCGTATTGTCCACAGCCACCAGCAGCACGGGGAACATCAGGAGTGCCAGGGCAGCCCAATCGCGCCACGGGGCGGATTGGATCGAAGGGGTGCGGGGGTGCTGGGTTGTGGACGGGCTGAACATGAAAATAACTGTACCGTCTGGACGGTATAGTTTCAATCTGACTCATCGAACTGCCGCATCGAACTAAGGGATGATGGACACCATGCCGCGAAAACCTATTGCCCGGGACGCTGTCCTGGATGCCTTTGAAGCCCTGTTGATCGAGGTGGGGGAGCGGGCTGCCACCCTGGATGCCGTCGCCAAGCGCGCAGGCGTCTCCAAGGGCGGCCTGCTCTACCATTTCCCCAACAAGGAAGCCATGATCAGCTCCTTGCTCGAACGCATGGACGGGCTGGCCGCGTTGGACATCGAAGCAATGAAGGCAGCGCCCGAAGGTGCGGCCGCATTCTTCATCAAGTCTTCACTGTGGGCGGATACCCCTTTGGACAGGGTGTTCGTGGCAGCCACGCGGCTCGCGGAAGTAGCCCATGAAGAAACCCGCAGGCGTTTCGCCGGGATCCAGCAACAATGGCTCGATGTGCTCGCCGAAGAAGTGGGGCCCGAGATGGCCAAAGCGGTCCGGTACATGGGCGATGGACTTTACTTCAACGCAATGCTTGAAGGCGGCGCCGGTGATACGGAAGTCAAGGCCAGCGCGAGGAGCGCCGACGTCGGTGCGCTGCTGGCCGCCGTCGAACGCCTCCGTAACTGAGGGTTGGCCCAACTAATCCCCACCGCCACCCTCGCCTCGCAAGTCCCCACCGGCTCCCAGCCTTCGCAAGCTCAGGCAGGGGCCCTCGCCGTTGGGGCCCCACGGCCAGGGAACCCTGGCGGCGTGGGCCCACGCAGTTGTTGTCGTTTAGGGGCTCCAAAACGACATTTAGTGCGAGCTAGTTGGGAAAGCCGGGCGGGGTCGGTGACCACATTTGCAGACGCGGGCAGTCCATAGGACAATTGAGAGTTGTGGCAGCCGTCACCGGCAACCACGATCTGATTCACATAACTGAATACGCCTTTGATCTGCGGCGGGAGAGTCCTGCAGGCATGTGATGCAGGCGCCGTAGGAGCAAATCCTCCCCAGGAATCTCTCAGGCCCACGCACCGCCGCGGCAAGGCAACTCTGGAAAGCAGCACGCTGACGCGTGCTCACCGACGGTGCAAGCGGAACAGTGCCACGAGCACGGTTTCGCGGAAACTCTCAGGTCCAATACAGAGTGGGGAGGAACCCGATTAGCTGTGGCGTACCCTGCGCCGCCTTATTAATGGAGTTCCTTCGTGACGGTTAGTTCAACCTCCACTACGTTCGTTGACCGGCATATCGGCGCCCGCCGCCAGGCCGACATTGACATCATGCTCAAGTCTGTTGGCTACGACAGTGTCGATTCGCTCGTAGACACCGCGGTTCCCAATGACATCCGCCAGGACGTCGCACTGACGCTCCAGAATGCCCTCAGCGAGGTGGAGGTTCTGGCTGAGCTTCGCAAGCTGGCGGCCAAGAACAAGACGGCTGTGCAGATGATCGGCCAGGGCTATTACGACACCGTCACTCCGCCGGTGATTCGCCGCAACATCCTCGAATCCCCGGCCTGGTACACGGCCTACACGCCGTACCAGCCGGAAATCTCCCAGGGCCGCCTCGAAGCCCTGCTGAATTTCCAGACCATGGTCCAGGACCTCGTGGGGCTGCCCATCGCCAACGCCTCCCTCCTGGACGAAGCCACCGCCGTCGCCGAAGCAGTCCTCATGATGCGCCGGGCCAACAAGAACAAGACGGCCCACGACGGCAAGACGGTCCTCGACGCCGACTGCCTCCCGCAGACCATCGCCATCGTGAAGGGCCGCGCCGAGGCGCTGGGCTTCGAGGTGGAGATCGCGGACCTGTCCCAGGGCCTGCCCGACGGCGAGATCAACGGCATCGTGCTGCAGCAGCCGGGCGTTTCGGGCCGGGTGTTCGACCACTCCGCCGTGATTGCCGCCGCCAAGGAACGCGGTGCCCTCGTCACCGTCGCCGCGGACCTCCTCGCCCTCACCCTGATCACGCCTCCGGGCGAGCAGGGTGCCGACATCGCTGTCGGCTCCACCCAGCGCTTCGGCGTTCCGCTGTTCTTCGGCGGCCCGCACGCCGCGTACATGGCGGTCCAGAAGGGCCTCGAGCGCTCCATGCCGGGCCGCTTGGTGGGCGTTTCCAAGGACGACGCCGGCACTCCCGCCTACCGCCTCGCCCTCCAGACCCGCGAGCAGCACATCCGCCGCGAGAAGGCGACGTCCAACATCTGCACCGCGCAGGCACTCTTGGCCATCGTTTCCTCGATGTATGCCGTCTACCACGGACCCGATGGCCTGAAGGCGATCGCCGAGACCGCCCACAACCACGCCCGGACCCTGGCTGCGTCCTTGAAGGCCGCGGGCCTTGAGGTTCTGCACGGCAGCTTCTTCGACACCGTCACCGTCCGCGTCCCGGGCAAGGCTGCCGAAATCGTTGCAACCGCCGAGGCCAAGGGCATCAACCTGCGCGGCATCGACGCGGACACTGTCGGCGTCTCCGTTGATGAAACCACGACAAAAGAAATCGTCGGCGGCGTCCTTGATGCTTTTGGTGTCGTCGCCGCCTTCGGTGCCACTGTGTCCGGTGACGGCGAGGGCTTCGCCCTGGAGGCCGCCGTCGAGCGAACTTCGGACTACCTGCAGCACCCGGTGTTCAACACGCACCGTTCCGAGACGCAGCTGCTGCGCTACATCCGCAAGCTTTCGGACCGTGACCTGGCGCTGGACCGCACTATGATCCCGTTGGGTTCGTGCACCATGAAGTTGAACGCGACCGCCGAGATGGAAGCCATCTCCTGGCCGGAATTCGCCTCGATCCACCCGTTCGCCCCGGATTCCCAGACCGAGGGCTGGCGCGAACTGATCGAAGATCTGGAATCTGACCTGACCGAGATCACCGGTTATGACCAGGTCTCCATCCAGCCCAACGCCGGTTCCCAGGGCGAACTCGCGGGTCTGCTGGCCATCCGCGGCTACCACCACTCCCGCGGCGATCTCCAGCGCAACGTCTGCCTCATCCCGGCTTCTGCCCACGGCACCAACGCTGCCTCGGCAGTGCTGGCCGGCATGAAGGTGGTCGTGGTGGCCACGGCTGCCGACGGCACGATCGACCACACGGACCTGCAGGCCAAGATCGAGGCCAACAAGGACGTCCTCTCGGCCATCATGATCACCTACCCCTCCACGCACGGCGTGTACGACGCCGACGTCCGCGAAATCTGCGACTCCGTGCACGCAGCCGGCGGCCAGGTGTACGTTGACGGCGCCAACCTTAACGCGCTCGTGGGCCTGGCCCAGCCGGGCAAGTTCGGCGGCGACGTGTCCCACCTGAACCTGCACAAGACCTTCTGCATCCCGCACGGCGGCGGCGGACCGGGCGTTGGCCCGGTCGCGGCCAAAGCACACCTGGCACCCTTCATGCCCGGCGATGCCAACAAGGCAGCGCACGAAGACGGCGCTTCTTTGCCACGGACTGGCGTGGCCATCTCCGCCTCGCGTTACGGCTCCGCGGGTGTGTTGCCGATTTCCTGGGCCTACGTGAAGCTCATGGGCGGCGAAGGCCTCACCGAAGCCACCAAGTCCGCGCTGCTTGCCGCGAACTACATCGCCTCGCGCCTCAACGAGTACTTCCCCGTTCTCTACACCGGTGAAGGCGGACTCGTGGCCCACGAGTGCATCCTGGACCTGCGCGAACTGACGGCCAAGACAGGCGTCACCGCGGAGGACGTCGCCAAGCGACTCATCGACTACGGCTTCCACGCTCCCACCCTGGCGTTCCCGGTGGCCGGCACCCTGATGGTGGAGCCCACCGAATCCGAGGACCTCGGGGAGATCGACCGCTTCATCGAAGCCATGATCACCATCCGCAAGGAAATCGACCAGGTTGCCCACGGCGACTTCACGGTGGAGAACAGCCCGCTGCGCCACGCACCGCACACCGCGGCCGCCGTCGTCTCCTCGGACTGGAACCGTGAATACTCCCGCGAGCAGGCCGTCTTCCCTGTCCACCACCTCAAGCAGGACAAGTACTTCCCGCCCGTCGGCCGCATCGACGGCGCCGCCGGCGACCGCAACCTGGTCTGCTCCTGCCCTCCGATCGAAGCCTTCGAGAACTAAGGACTGACGCAATGACTGAGAACTACACTGCGCTCTACGAAGAGCACAAGAAGCTCGACGCTTCCTTCACCGATTTCGGTGGCTGGCAGATGCCCCTGAAGTACTCCTCCGAACTGGCCGAGCACCACGCAGTCCGCCAGTCCGCAGGCCTGTTCGACCTCTCCCACATGGGCGAAGTCTGGGTCACCGGTCCGGAAGCCGCTGCCTTCCTCGACTACGCCCTAGTCGGGAAGATCTCCGCGATCGCGGTAGGCAAGGCCAAATACTCGCTGATCTGCCAGGAAGACGGCGGCATCATCGATGACCTCATCACGTACCGTCGTGGCGATTCCAAGTTCCTGGTGGTTCCGAACGCGGGCAACGCCAAGGTTGTTGCCGAGGCACTGGCGCAGCGGGCTGCTAACTTCGACGTCATCGTCAAGGACGCCTCCGCGGCAACCTCCCTGATCGCCGTCCAGGGTCCCAAAGCGGAAGAAATCCTCCTCCGCTTGGTCCCGACGGAACAGCATTCGCTGGTCACCGAACTCAAGTACTACGCCGCCGTCGAGGTGCCCTTCACCTTTGCCGGGAAGACCACGGAACTGCTGCTCGCCCGCACCGGCTACACAGGTGAGGACGGCTTCGAAATCTTCGTAGACAACGATGCCGCTGCCGCCCTGTGGCAAGCAATCGCGGCAGTTGCCCAGGACGGCGAGCTGATCCCCGCGGGCCTGGCTTCGCGTGACTCCCTCCGCCTCGAGGCAGGCATGCCGCTCTACGGCAACGAGCTCTCCCGTGAAGGGAACCCCTTCTCGGCAGGCCTTGGCCCCGTGGTTTCGCTCGCCAAGGAAAGCGACTTCGTGGGCCGTGCTGCCCTCGAAGCACTGAAGGCCGATGGCGCCGGTTCCACCAGCGGCCGGAAGCTGGTTGGCCTCAAGGGCCTGGGCCGCCGCGCCGGCCGCAGCCACTACCCGGTCCTCAAGGACGGCGTAGTGGTCGGCGAAGTCACCTCCGGCCAGCCCAGCCCGACCCTCGGCTACCCTGTGGCATTGGCGTATGTCGACGTCGAACACGCTGAGGCCGGCACGGCGCTGGACGTAGACCTGCGCGGCAAGCCCGAGCGGTTCGAAGTTGTCGCACTGCCGTTCTACAAGCGGGTCAAGTAGGTCGTCTCGCCTTGAGCCCGTCGGGTCCGACATCCTCTGCATGCTCGGTCGCGAAGACGCCCGCTGAGCGGACGTGTCGCTCCCTTAGACGCATGCTGCCGGATGCCGGCACCCGAAGGGGCCGTCCCCGTCACCTTTGGTTATCGAACAGAAGGGCGAACCGTATGAACCTCGGCTCACCCTTGGTGCCTCTTTTGCGAACTTGGCACCTGTCGCGTTCGATCGCCCTAGGTTTTTGGAAGATGAGCTACCTCCCGCAGGTTGGCCAACGGGAACCACAGGTCACCTACTAAAACCGAAAGGGCCAGCGTTCTTTTCCGGAACTGTTGGCCCCGAAAACCGAACAAGCCTCTAGCGGTGGGGGAGCGGCATCCGGCAGCGTGCGTCAAAGCGACGAAGGAGCAGCACGCCGAGGATGGCGGCCCCCGCCGCGTAACCTGACCACAACCGTTTTTTAGACCAATGCAAAGGAAAAAACATGGCAAAAGTTGCACCTGAACTCCAGTACTCCGACGAGCACGAGTGGGTTGCCCGCGAGGCCGGCAACGCCGGATCGAACATTGTGTCCGTCGGCATCTCCGCCGTGGCCACCGATGCCCTCGGCGACATCGTGTATGTTGACTTGCCCGGGGTTGGTTCCGCTGTGACTGCGGGGGAGACCTGCGGCGAGGTGGAGTCCACCAAGTCCGTCTCGGACC